>UQRW01000014.1 GCA_900543515.1 uncultured Collinsella sp. | reverse complement strand
GTCGGATGTTTCGCCACATCCGGCGCGCGCATAGGCGGCCTCCGCGGGGTCGCCGGCGCTGTGCTAGCGCTACACCGTATTTGCGCCCGCCGCGCGGTCTCGCCGGGCGTTACAGAGAGGAGCTCATTATGAGCGACATCATGAGGCCGATCCCGTTTTCGCAGCTGATGAACTGGATCATCGAGGAGCACAAGACTCAGGGCGCCGTCTTTGGCGTGCGCAAGATGGTCACGACCAACCAGGAGGGCGCGCTTCCCATTTTTGACGAGCGCATCGAGACTCCGTTTGGCCCGGCCGCCGGTCCCAATACGCAGTTGGCCCAGAACATCGTGGCATCCTACGTGGCCGGTTCCCGCTTCTTTGAGCTCAAGACCGTTCAGGTTATGGACGGCGAGGAGCTCTCCAAGTGTGTCAACAAGCCCTGCATTGTGGCGCAGGACGAGTGCTACAACTGCGAGTGGTCGACCGAGCTCGAGGTTCCGCAGGCTTTTGCCGAGTACGTGAAGGCATGGTTTGCCTGCCACCTGATCGCTCGCGAGTACGGCCTGGGCAGCCCGGACGGCTTTGTCTTCAACATGTCCGTGGGTTATGACCTGGAGGGCATCAAGAGCCCCAAGGTCGACGCCTACATCGAGGGCATGAAGGACGCCAGCGGCTCCGACGTCTGGAACGAGTGCCGCGCATGGTCGCTCGCCAACCTGGACAAGTTTGAGCATGTCGACGCCGCGTTTGTCGAGTCCATCCCGGCACGCGTCTCCAACTCCATCACCGAGTCTACCCTGCACGGCTGCCCGCCCGCCGAGATCGAGCGCATCGCGACCTACCTCATCACCGAGAAGGGCCTCAACACCTACATCAAGTGCAACCCCACGCTGCTGGGCTATGAGTTTGCACGTCAGCGCCTCAACGAGCTGGGCTTTGACTACATCGTCTTCGACGATACGCACTTCCGCGAGGACCTGCAGTGGGCCGACGCCGTGCCCATGTTCGAGCGCCTGATTGCCCTGTGCGCCGAGCGCGGCCTGGAGTTTGGCGTCAAGCTCACCAACACCTTCCCCGTCGACGTGACGAGGAACGAGCTGCCTTCCACCGAGATGTACATGTCCGGCCGTTCGCTGTTCTCGCTGACCATCGAGGCTGCCCGTCGCATTACCGAGCAGTTCGATGGCAAGCTGCGCATCAGCTACTCCGGCGGTGCTACGGTCTACAACATCCGCGCCCTGTACGATGCCGGCATTTGGCCCGTCACCCTGGCGACCGACGTGCTCAAGCCCGGTGGCTACGAGCGCTTTAGCCAGATGGCCGGCGAGTTTACCGACCTGGATGGCAAGCCGTTCGCGGGTGTCTCTCTCGAGGCTGTGACTGCGATCCAGACCGACTCACTCACCAACCCGCTCTACAAGAAGCCGCTGCGTCCGCTGCCCGACCGCAAGGTCGCCGGCAAGAGCCCTCTTTCCGATTGCTTTACCACGCCGTGCCGCACGAGCTGCCCCATCCAGCAGGATATTCCCGCCTACCTGGCGGCCGTTGACGAGGGCCGCTACGAGGACGCACTCAACATCATCATCGAGCGCAACGCCCTGCCGTTCATTACCGGCACCATCTGCCCGCATCCCTGCGGCCGTGCCTGCGAGCGTGCGTTCTACGAGCCCGAGGGCGCCCAGATTCGCGCCAGCAAGCTCAAGGCCGCCCGCGAGGCCATGACCGCCGTGCTGCCCAAGCTGCGCGCCCAGGCCATCGCCAACGACGGCGAGCGCAACGTTGCCGTTATCGGCGGCGGCCCGGCCGGCCTGGCGACGGCGTTCTTCCTGACGCGTGCCGGCGTGCCCGTCACCATCTTTGAGGCCCGCGACTCGCTCGGCGGCGTGGTCCGTCACGTGATTCCCGAGTTCCGTATCGCGAGCGACGATATCTCCCACGATGCCGAGCTCTGCCTAGCCTTTGGCGCCAAGGTGCAGCTCAACGCTCGCGTTGATTCCATTGACGAGCTCAAGGACCAGGGCTTTACCGACGTGGTCGTGGCCACCGGTGCCTGGATGCCCGGCTCTGCGGGCCTGGGCGAGGGCGCCGAGCTCGACGTGCTGGAGTTCCTCGAGGCCGCCAAGAAGGGCGAGAAGCTCGAGCTGGGCGAGGACGTCGTGGTCATTGGCGCCGGCAACACCGCCATGGACGCGGCCCGCGTGGCCAAGCGCCTGGCCGGCGTGAAGAACGTGCGCCTGGTGTATCGCCGCACCAAGAAGCAGATGCCCGCCGATGAGGAAGAGCTCGATCTTGCTCTTGCCGACGGCGTTGAGTTCTGCGAGCTGCTGGCACCTAAGGCACTCAACGGCGCCGTGCTGACCTGCGATGTTATGGAGCTTGGCGAGCCGGATGCAAGCGGCCGCCGCAGCCCCGTCGCCACGGGCGAGACTGTTGAGCTTCCCGCCACCACGGTGATCTGCGCCGTGGGCGAGGGCATCGACGCCAGCCTGTACGATGCCGCGGGCGTCGAGCACGACCGTCGCGGCCGCCTTGCCGCTACTTCCACCGGCGTCGAGGGCGTCTGGGCTGCGGGCGACTGCCGCCGCGGTCCTGCCACCGTGGTCGAGGCTATCGCCGATGCCGCCGAGGTCGCCCGTGCCATCGCCGACGTGGACTTTAACAAGTACGCCGACTGCAACGAGCAGGCCGGCCGCGAGGACACTTGCTACGAGCGCAAGGGGTCGCTGTGCCGCGACAAGCGCAACTGCACCAAGACCCGCTGCCTGGGCTGCGGCTCGGTGTGCGAGGTCTGCTGCGACGTGTGCCCCAACCGCGCCAACGTGGCAATTAAGGTGCCGGGCCTGGCCAAGCATCAGGTCGTCCATGTCGACGGCATGTGCAATGAGTGCGGCAACTGCGCCGTGTTCTGCCCTTACCAGGAGGGTCGTCCCTACAAGGACAAGCTCACCCTGTTCTGGAGCGAGGAGGACATGGAGAACTCCGAGAACGAGGGCTTCCTGGCCGTGGACGAGGACCACTTTAAGGTTCGCGTCGCCGGCACGGTCCGCACCGTCTCGGTCGATGCCGTCAACACCGGTCTTCCCGAGGCCGTCCGCCTGACCATCAGGGCTGTGCGCGACAACTATTCGTACCTTCTTAAGAAATAGGCGAGTCTCTTATGGCCAAATCCATTCAACATAACGTGGCCTACGTTGCCTGCGGAAGCGGTTGCGCCTCCGCAGGCGGCGACGCCCACTGCAGCGAAGGCTGCATTGGCTGTGGCGCCTGCGTCACGGCCTGCCCCCACGGCGCCATTGCGCTGGTCGATGGCATCGCCCGCGTGGACCGCTCCAAGTGCACGGGCTGTGGCCTGTGCGGCATGGCGTGCCCGCAGCGCGTGATTGCCTTCGTCCCCGGCTACCAGAACATTCTGGTGCGCTGCAACAACACCGATAAGGGCGCCATTGCGCGCAAGGTCTGCGACACGAGCTGCATCGGTTGCGGTATGTGCGCCAAAAAGTGCCCTGCCGGCGCTATCCGCATCGAGGACAACTGCGCCCATATCGACGGCGTGGACTGCCTGTCGTGCGGCATGTGCGCCGTCGTCTGCCCGCATGGTGCCATCCACGACCGCACCGGCATCGCCGCCGGCGTGTAGAAGGGAATCACCATGGCACAGGAATTCACTTTTACCGTTAACGGCGTCGAGTGCACGACGACTCAGAACAAGCCACTGCTGCGCTATCTGCGCGACGACCTGCACATTCACTCCGCCAAGGACGGCTGCTCCGAGGGCGCCTGCGGCACCTGCACCATTCATGTGGACGGTGCGGCCGTCAAGGCGTGCGTGCTGACCACCGCTCTTGCCGCCGGCCGCAACATCGTGACCGTCGAGGGCCTGCCCGAGGACGTGCGCGAGGCCTTTGTGTACGCCTTTGGCGCCGTGGGCGCCGTGCAGTGCGGTTTTTGCATTCCCGGCATGGTCATGGCGGGTGCGGCGCTCATCGCCGAGGACCCCGAGCCCACTGAGGAGCAGATCAAGTACGCCATTCGCGGTAACGTCTGTCGCTGCACCGGCTACAAAAAGATTATCGAGGGCATCTCGCTGGCCGCTGCGGTGCTCCGCGGCGAAAAGCAGATCGACGAGGACCTGGAGCGCGGCGATGACTACGGCGTGGGCAAGCGCGCCTTCCGTATTGACGTGCGCAAGAAGGTGCTCGGCGAGGGCAAGTATCCCGACGACATCGACGAGCTCGATCAGCCGGGCCTGACCTATGCCAGCGCCGTGCGCTCCAGGTATCCGCGCGCCCGCGTGCTCTCCATCGACACCTCCAAGGCCGAGGCCCTGCCCGGTGTAGTGGGCATCCTGCGCGCCGAGGATGTGCCGGTCAACCAGGTCGGCCACCTTATCCAGGACTGGGACGTCATGATCGCTCAGGGCGATATCACCCGCTGCGTGGGCGATGCCATCGTGCTGGTGGTCGCCGAGGACGAGGCGACGCTCGAGAAGGCCAAGAAGCTCGTAAAGATTGATTACGAGCCGCTGGAGCCCGTGCGCAACATCGCCGAGGCCAGGTCTGCCGACGCCCCGCGCCTGCACGACAGCTTCTTTGCCTTTGGCAACACGGTGGAGCTCAAGGACAACGTGTGCCAGAGCCGCCATGTGACGCGCGGCGACGCCGCCAAGGCGCTGGCGGAGAGCGCATTCACCGTGACGCAGCGCTTTACTACGCCCTTTACCGAGCATGCCTTCTTGGAGCCCGAGTGCGCCGTTGCCTTCCCGTACAAGAATGGCGTCAAGGTGCAGTCGACCGACCAGGGCGCCTACGACACGCGCAAAGAGTGCGCTCACATGTTTGGCTGGGATAGCGAGCCCGAGCGCGTGGTCGTCGAGACCATGCTCGTGGGTGGCGGCTTTGGCGGCAAGGAGGACGTGTCCATCCAGCACTTGGCCGCGCTCGCCGCATATAAGTTCCAGCGTCCTGTGAAGTGTAAGCTCACGCGTGCCGAGTCGCTCGCTTTCCATCCCAAGCGTCACGCCATGGACGGCACCTTTACACTGGGCTGCGACGCCGAGGGCAACTTTACCGGCCTGGACTGCGAGATCAACTTTGACACCGGCGCCTACGCGTCGCTGTGCGGCCCGGTGCTCGAGCGCGCCTGCACGCATGCCGTCGGCCCCTACAAGTACCAGAACACCGACATTCGCGGTTTTGGCTACTACACCAACAACCCGCCCGCCGGCGCGTACCGCGGCTTTGGCGTTTGCCAGTCCGAGTTTGCGCTCGAGAGCCTGATCGACCTGCTGGCAGAGAAGGTCGGCCTGGATCCGTGGGAGATTCGTTACCGTAATGCCATCGAGCCGGGTGAGGTTTTGCCCAACGGCCAGATCGCCGATTGCTCCACGGCGCTGAAGGAGACGCTGCTCGAGGTCAAGGATGCCTACTATGCGCATCCCGGACACGCCGGTATCGCCTGCGCCATGAAGAACGCCGGCGTGGGCGTGGGCCTGCCCGATGCCGGCCGCTGCAAGATCCGCATCGAGAACGGCGTGGCCGTGGTCTATGCCGCCACGTCCGACATCGGCCAGGGCTGCAACACCGTCTTTTTGCAGGACGTTGCCGAGGCATGCGGCCTGCCGCTGAGCTGCATCGCCAACGGCGAGTGCTCCACCGAGAACGCTCCCGACTCCGGCACCACGTCTGGTTCGCGTCAGACGGTCGTGACCGGCGAGGCCGTGCGCGGCGCCGCCTTCCTGCTGCGCGATGCCATGCTTGACATCGAGGCCGGCAAGCCCGCGCCCGATGCTCCCGTGAGTGCGCATGGCGACGGCGTCAAGATCGAGTACGACGACGGTCACGCCTATCAGCTGCGTACACAGGAACTCGTCGCCGGCCAGGGTATGCATCCTCAGGATCCCGCGGCCGCCATCAAGGCACTCGAGGGATGCGAGTTTGGCTACGTGTACCTGGAGCCGACCGACAAGCTGGGTGCGGATGTTCCCAACCCCAAGAGCCACATCTGCTACGGCTTTGCCACGCATGTGGTCATTTTGGATGATGACGGCCGCGTGAGCGAGGTCTATGCCGCGCACGATTCCGGCAAGGTGGTCAACCCCATCTCCATCCAGGGTCAGATCGAAGGCGGCGTGCTCATGGGTATGGGCTATGCGCTTACTGAGGACTGGCCGCTCAAGGACTGCGTGCCCCAGGCAAGGTACGGTACGCTCGGGTTGTTCCGTGCACCCGAGATCCCGGATATCCATGCCATCTACGTGGAGAAGGACGAGCTGCTGCCCGTGGCATACGGCGGCAAGGGCATCGGCGAGATCGCAACGATTCCCACGGCGCCCGCCGTACAGAACGCCTATCGCGCATTTGACGGCAAGCTGCGTCCCGATCTGCCCATGGTGGATACGCCCTACAGCCGCGTTCGCAACCGCGGGTAGGGTGGGGCGCGGACGACCATTGCTGATGGGCTGTTCGCGCTCAACATCAACTGTATATGCTGCGCCTTTGGCCCCGGCCCCATCGCGAGCCGGAGCCTTTTGTTTGGAGCGGAAACTGTGACCCGGAATTGCCACTCGGAATGGGACGTGCTTTCCGGATGGCATGCTTGGCGGAAACTACGGCCCAGTTTTTGGCTCCAGAACGGGATACAGTTTCCGGAACGGTCCACGTGCGGGGGTGTACCGCCCCTTTTCGTGCTCCGCTTGTCGAATTAAGTTATAGCTAGCTATATTATAGGAAGGTATAATATAGCTAGCTATAACGTAAAGGAAGGATGGTCTATGTTTGTCGGAAGAACAGCGGAAATGTCCGAGCTCAATCGACTGTATGGCACGGGCTCCTTTGAAATGCCTGTGATTTACGGCCGCCGTCGTGTGGGTAAAACGCGCCTTATCACAGAGTTCATCCAAGGCAAGAAGGCTATTTACTTTCAAGCTCGTCGTACCAATGCGGAGGCAAACCTGCACGGCTTTAGCCAGGCGATACTTGCAGACTCGGTTGGTGCTGCAGGCGTGTCGTTTCGTAGTTTTGACGAAGCGCTCGATGCATTGGCCACCATGGCTCGCACGGAACGTTTGGTTGTCGTGATTGACGAGTATCCCTATCTCGCCCAATCGAATCCCGAAATCAGCTCGTTGCTGCAAGACAAGATCGACCACTTGTACAAAGAGACCAGGCTCATGCTGATCCTATGCGGCTCGTCTCTTTCGTTTATGGAGGAACAGGTGTTGGGCTACGAGAGTCCACTATACGGTAGGCGTACGGCCCAGTTTAAGATCATGCCGCTCGATTTTACGACGACCCTCGGCCTGTGGCATAGCATGGGTCGCGAAGACGCTGCAGTTTGCTATGGCATGACGGGCGGCATTCCTGCATATATCGAGAAAGTCGATCCTGCCGTATCGCTCAAGGACAACATCAAACGTCTTTTTCTTACTCCTACGGGCTATCTCTTTGAGGAGCCGAGTAACCTGCTGTTGCAAGAGTGCCGCAATCCCGAGCAATATGATGCGATTGTGCAAGCAATTGCTCAGGGGCGCTCGAGGATCTCGGAGATTGCGAGCTCTACGGGAATCCCTGCGAGCAACGTAAAGAGCTATGTGGATAAGCTGGCGTCGCTTGGGATTGTCGAGCGCGAGCTGCCCCTAAACGAGACGAGCAATAAGCGAGCCGTGTATCTGCTGAGCGACCAGATGTTTAGGTTCTGGTACAAGTTTGTTCCGCAGAACATCGGGCTGATTCAAAACGACATGGCCGAGATGGCGTATAAGCGCATTGAGCCGCACGTATCGGATTACATGGGTACGGTCTTTGAGCTTATATGCAGACAATACGTGTACGAACTCGCGCGCGCGGGCCGGCTCGACGTGGTTCCGGCGAGCGTCGGGCGCTGGTGGGGGACGGATAATCGCACGCATACGCAGGAAGAAATCGACTTAATTGTTGACGATGGCGAGGGCACTGCTCTGTTTGCGGAGTGCAAATGGCGCAATGAACCGGTGGGCGAAGACGTGCTGCAAAAGCTCGTGCACCGAAGCGAGCTCTTTAGACGGCAACGAAAAAGCTATGCACTATTCTCAAAAAGCGGCTTTACGCAGGGATGTCGGGATGCCGCGGAGAGCAGGGGAGACGTCAAGCTGATCTCGTTTGCCGAGATGTGCGAGCGGAGATAACCAAGCGCGCTCTGATGTGATGCTCGGAATGGGACGCGCTTTCCCTTTGGCGGAAAGCGCGTCCCAGATTTCGGCCTCAGAGTGGGACGCATTTTCCGGTAGAGGCCTGGAGCGGAAAGCACGTCCCAGAATCCGGGCAATTCGCTGGTCCGGTGGTTGAGCAAGCGCCGCGCCAAGGATGCCGAGCGTAAAACCTACAATGAAAACGGCGTAAAAACTGCATTGAGAATGGCGTAATTTCGCAGGATGACGTCGCCCGCTGGTGCTGCAGGAGCGGTGACCTGCAAACCTTGGGTTTTCGGACGAGCTTGCGCGAGAGAGCAGGCCAGTATGTGCGCTCGAAGGCCCGCGTTCGCGTGCGCCCCAAGCGCTACTTCTGTGACCCGTCACTTGCGGCGGCGTTGCTGGGGGCTACCCCTGAGCGGCTGCTTGGCGATATGCAAACGCTGGGGATGCTCTTTGAGAATCTCATCCTGCGCGACGTGCGCGTGTTCCTTTCCACCTACGGCGGTGTCGACAACAGTGTTCATTATTTCCGAGATGAGAAGGGCCTTGAGGTCGATCTGATCGTTGAGCACGACGGGCGTTGGGGAGGCGGCGGCGTCGACAGTTCGATAACGCCACCGCTCTGTTTCTAAATCATTGCAATCCCGCGCACGGCACTCAGCAGCTCGTACTCCCTTTGACTCCACTGGCACAGCTCGGCAGTCTCGACGGCGTCGCGACACAGGTCCAGAAACACCTCAGCTCCCTCGCAGAAGCACTCGCGGGCAAAGTCACCCGAACCGCTTGCGACGCACGTGCCGTCGGCAAACAGCTTCCAGCTAGACAGCTCGCGCGAGTCGTCTCCAAGCAGCTTGATCTGCAGTACGTGCGGGTCGCCGGCGGTATAGAGCTCTTTCTCGAGCGCCTGCACGGTAAAGCGCATCTGGTGGGAGAGGCTGCTCTTGACCATGGCCGAGGCGTAGCCGTTCTGCTTGTCCAGAAGATGCATTCGTTTTGGCTTGGCTGCCAGGTTGTGGAAGTTGCGCTCGCTGCGCACAGAGAAATTGTCCATACGGACTCCTTTCATCGATGTTGGCAGGGCCACCGTGCCTTTTGGCCGGTTGGCGTCGGGATCGTGGAGCCAACTCTCTACCCCGACTCTGGATAAAACGTGCCCGCTCCTTGCGGGCAAGAGGAAGTCTATCAACGTGTACGGACTCAACGTGTACGGACAGAAATCAAGCGCCATCCGCGAAATGACGCGCGGATGGCGTTGGTTTCCCAAGTGGTTATTCGGCTTTCATCCGGAAAAGTGTCGAAATCAGCCGTGTAAAAGTACGGAAAAGTGTCGAAATAGGCACCTTAAAACTTCGGAAAAGTGTGGCTGGATGACAAAACAGCACTTAGAAGCCGGCGCTGGATGCGGGATCCTGCGGCCGCCTTCAGCTCCCGCTACTCATCGTCTCCGTCGTTGGGGTCGCCCTTGAGGGTGTTGATGTCCAGGTACTGGTTATCGTCCTCTTTTTGCTGGGTCTCCGACTCCGCTTGGGTGGGGCCGCGGAACAGCTGAAATCCCTCAAACGCAATGACGCCGAACAGGGCAATGACAATGGCGATAAATGCAACCTTGACTGCCTGCGGAAATTCCGAGAAACGCAGCGCCTTTTCCTCGGCGTAATAATCGGCGAAGCGTTCTTCGCCCGTGCTTTTGGTGTACGCCGGTGCGGACGCGGCCTCCGGGTCATATTCCGGTGCACGCGTGGCAGCGTACGGATCGTTGAGATAATCGCTCGGTGCGGTGCCATAATCCTCGGTCTCGATGCGACTGGTGCCAGCATAGCCATCGGAATAATCGGAATATGCCGCACCGCCCTCATAGTCCGCGGCGCTCGTGTTGGCGGCAAAAAGCGGATTAACTGGAACGTCGAGCGCCGGCATGCCGGTAGAGGTCTCATCCAGATCGGCTGCAGCCCAGGAATCGTAGGCAACCTGATGGGCAACGGGCTCATCGAGCCTTGCGACCGGAGGCTTGCGTGCCGCAGGAACAGGCAACTGCTGGGCGCTGTACATAACGGTGCTGTCGGCCGATTTGCCCTGCGTCGCTGCAGCGAGAAATGCCGCCGTCTCGGACGGGTCGCTTGCGGGGCGGGGAGCGGGCGTGGACGCCGAAGTGGGTGCGGGCGTAGGCGCGGGCGTCGAAACAGGCGACTGCGCAGGAGTCGGCGCAGATGCGGGCTTAGGCGCAAGTGTGGGATCGGGGCTTGACGGGCGATCCCCGCCGCCCATGAGTTCGTCGGCGGTCCACGGGCGATCATCCATCACGTCGTCAAGGCTTAGCGAAAACAGGTCGTCTTCACCCTCATCGAACATGCGGTGCACATGTCCACCAATTGCCGGAATCAATCCGCGACCGGTGCATGATGCCTTGCTCAACGCCATTCTGTTCCATCCTTTCGAAATACTAATGACATCGATTATATGGAACTTCCCAAGCGGCCCGGTCTTGGATTCGTGCTTTCCAGAACTCGCACCCAAAAGGGGAGGGGCAATCCAGGCGAGTGCCTACTTGTCGCCGGCCGCCGCCTTGGCCTCATTGAGGTAGCTATAGAAGCTGTACTTGGAGATGCCAAAGAACTCGCAGGCGCGCTCGCTCGACTTGGAAATGAGGAAGGCGCCGCGACGGTCGAGGTAGCCAATGGCACGAATGCGCTCGTCTTTGGTCATGAGTGCCGCGGGCTTGCCCACAAACTGCTCGCACTCGTGCAGCAGGTCCTCGAGCAGGTCGCCGATGTTCTTGGTAATGGGCTCGGGCTCGGTATAGCCCGTGCCGCCGGTGCCGGTAAAGGCGTCGAGCGAACGCTCAAAAGCCTTCATAAGCGTAATGTCAAAGTTGATGCCCAAAATGCCGACGGGCTTGCCTTCGTCGTTGCGGATAAAGATGGTCGAGGACTTGAGCAGCTTGCCATCGGTGGTTTTAGTGAGGTACGGCTCGCGGTCGTGTACGTCGGTGCTGCCCTCGTGCATGGACTCAAACACAATATGGCTGGGGCCGTCACCCAGTTTTCGCCCGCTGACGTGGCCGTTTTCGATCACTACGATGGAGTGGTCCACGTCCTCGGTCTCCAGATCGTGGACGACGACTTCGCAGTTGGGGCCAAATTGGAGCGCCAGGCCGTGTGCGAGGCGCTTGTAAAACTCAATCTGTGCGGGGGTCATGGGTGCCTTCCTAAAAATTAGTTTGGGCACACTTTGCCATAAACCACATCTGTTCGCAAACAAATCCATCAACAAGGCAATTCATGACCGTTCGGCGGCGAAAAAGTACCGATTACGGCAACAAACAATTTGTTAGGTTTGCCAATCAAAAAGTGTGATAGAACAGTGCTAACAAACTTTTTGTTTGGCATCCACATAAAAGTTCAGTCGCATGAATGGGAATGGGCTGAAACGCGTATGCGGGGGCCGGCAAGAGAGGACTTAAGGAGTTCACCGTATGGCCGATAAGATCCAGTGGGCGGGCAACACGATGCCCAAGAGCGATGACAAGCACTTGGGAATCATGAGCCTCGACCACGTGAAGAAGGCCCGCGCCTTCCACCAGTCGTTCCCTCAATATACCGTCACCCCGCTTGCCCGCCTGGACGGCCAGGCCGCGCGCTTGGGCCTGTCCAACCTGTGCGTTAAGGACGAGAGCTATCGCTTTGGCCTCAACGCCTTTAAGGTCCTGGGCGGCTCGTTTGCCATGGCCAACTACATTGCCGACGAGACCGGCAAGGACGTTGCCGAGTGCACCTTCGATTACCTGACCTCCGATCAGCTTGCCAAGGACTTTGGCCAGGCCACCTTCTTTACCGCCACCGACGGCAACCATGGCCGCGGCGTGGCATGGGCTGCCAACAAGCTCGGCCAGAAGGCCGTCGTGCACATGCCCAAGGGTTCCACCAAGCCCCGCTTCGATAACATCGCTGCCGAGGGCGCCACGGTGACCATCGAAGAGGTCAACTACGACGAGTGCGTGCGCATGGCCGCCGCCGAGGCCGACGCCTGCGAGCGCGGCGTCATCGTTCAGGACACCGCCTGGGAGGGCTACGAGAAGATCCCGTCCTGGATCATGGAGGGTTACGGCACCATGGCTTCTGAGGCTGCCGAGCAGCTGCGCGAGATGGCCATCAACCGCCCGACGCACGTGTTTGTCCAGGCTGGCGTGGGTTCGCTCGCCGGCGCCGTGGTGGGCTACTTCACCAATCTGTATCCCGATAACCCGCCCACCTTTGTCGTGGTCGAGTGCGCTCCTGCCGCCTGCCTGTACAAGGGCGCTGCCGCCGGCGACGGCGACCCGCGCATCGTGGACGGCGACATGCCCTCCATCATGGCCGGCCTGTGCTGCGGCGAGCCCAACATCCTGGGCTGGGATATCCTGCGCAACCATACCACCGCTTTCGTGTCCTGCCCCGACTGGGTCACCGCTCGCGGCATGCGCACCCTGGGCGCCCCCGAGAAGGGCGACCCGCGCGTCATCTCCGGCGAGTCCGGCGCGGTGACCACCGGCCTGGTCGAGACCCTCATGCTCGATCCCGAGTACGCCGAGCTCAAGGAGCTCATCGGCCTGGACAAGACGAGCTCCGTACTCTGCTTCTCCACGGAAGGTGACACGGATCCCGACCAGTACCGTCGCATCGTCTGGGAAGGCGAATACCCCACTTGCTAATACTGGGCGGAGTAAATAGGTATCGCTCCGCCACCTCACAGGTAGATTCCTTCGTTTGAAAGGTTATGAACAATGGCTAAAGAACTCGATTTCGACGCAATCAAGGCTGCTGCTGAGTCCCATCGTGCTGATATGACTCGCTTCCTGCGTGCCATGATCTCCCACCCCTCTGAGTCCTGCGAGGAGGGCGAGGTTGTCGCTTGCATCAAGGCCGAGATGGAGAGCCTTGGCTATGACGAGGTCAAGGTCGACGGCCTGGGCAACGTTATGGGCTTTATGGGCGAGGGCGACAAGATCATCGCCATCGACTCCCACATCGACACCGTCGGCATCGGCAACATCGATAACTGGGATGCCGATCCCTATGAGGGCTACGAGACCGACGAGATCATCTACGGCCGCGGCGGCTCCGACCAGGAGGGTGGCATGGCTTCTGCTACCTACGCTGCCAGGATGATGAAAGACATGGGCCTCATCCCCGAGGGCTACAAGATCATGGTCGTCGGTACCGTCCAGGAAGAGGACTGCGACGGCATGTGCTGGCAGTACATCTACAACAAGGACGGCATTAAGCCCGAGTTCGTCATTTCCACCGAGCCCACCGACGGTGGCATCTATCGCGGTCACCGCGGCCGCATGGAGATCCGCGTCGACGTTCACGGCACCTCCTGCCACGGCTCCGCTCCCGACCGCGGCGACAACGCCATCTACAAGATGGCCGACATCATCGCCGACGTCCGCGCTCTCAACAACAACGGCTGCGACGAGTCGACCGACATCAAGGGCCTCGTCAAGATGCTCGACCCCAAGTACAACCCCGAGCACTTCGAGGACGCCCGCTTCCTGGGCCGCGGCACCTGCACCGTCAGCCAGATCTTCTACACCAGCCCCAGCCGCTGCGCTGTCGCTGACTCCTGCGCCATCTCCATCGACCGTCGCATGACCGCCGGTGAGACCTGGGAGTCCTGCCTGGACGAGATCCGTAACCTGCCGGCCGCCAAGAAGTACGGCGACGACGTGAAGGTCTCCATGTACATGTACGACCGTCCGTCCTGGACCGGCGAGGTCTACGAGACCGAGGCTTACTTCCCCACGTGGATCAACAAGGAGACCGCTCCGCACGTCAAGGCCCTCGTCGACGCCCACAAGGCCATGTTTGGTGACGAGCGCATCGGCTGCGAGCCCAGCATGGACAAGCGTACCGGTCGCCCGCTGTGCGACAAGTGGACCTTCTCCACGAACTGCGTTTCCATCCAGGGTCGCTATGGCATCCCCTGCGTCGGCTTTGGCCCGGGTGCCGAGTCTCAGGCTCACGCTCCCAACGAGGTCACCTACAAGGACGACCTGGTCACCGCTGCCGCCATGTACGTGGCTGCCCTGAACCTCTACGATCCGAGCCAGGCCGATGGCGATGCCACCGTGTTCCGCGCCGGTCTGACCAACAACAAGATCGACTAGTCCCATTCCTCGATCTTGTTGAGCCGGGGACAGTTTATGCCCCCGGCACCTCCTGTTGACTTGGGGCCCGCGGTCGTTATCTCCCATGCTTCCTCAACGGTAGCGGGTCCTCGTCATAGCGCTCTGCATGTTCTAGCCACACGCGCATGCCGGAGCACATTTACTCATTGCGATCGTTTCACCTTTAGAAAGGACATTTACATGGACGCCAAGTTTACCGAGCTCGTCGAGCAGCTGAACGGCCTCGATTTTAAGGGTATGTACGGCAGCGACTTCCTGCACACCTGGGACAAGACCACCGATGAGCTCAAGGCGCTCTACATCGTCGCCGACGCCCTGCGCGAGCTGCGTGAGAACAACGTTTCGTCCAAGATCTTCGACTCCGGCCTGGCCGTCTCCCTGTTCCGCGACAACTCCACCCGTACGCGCTTCTCCTTCTCTAAGGCTGCCAACCTGCTCGGCCTTGAGCTGCAGGACCTGGACGAGAAGAAGTCCCAGATCGCTCACGGCGAGACCGTCCGTGAGACCGCTACCATGATTTCCTTCATGGCCGACGTCATCGGCATCCGCGACGACATGTACATCGGCAAGGGCGACGCCTACATGGCCGAGGTCTCCGAGTCTGTCCAGCAGGCTTACGAGGACGGCGTTCTGGATCACCGTCCCACGCTCATCTCCCTGCAGTCCGATTCCGACCATCCCACGCAGTCCTCTGCTGACATGCTCTACCTCATCAACGAGTTTGGCGGCCTCGAGAACCTCAAGGGCAAGAAGGTTGCCGTCACCTGGGCCTATTCGCCCTCTTACGGCAAGCCGCTGTCCTGCCCGCAGTCGCTGATCAGCCTGCTGCCCCGCTTTGGCATGGACGTCACCCTGGCTCACCCCGAGGGCTACGATCTCATGCCCGAGGTCGTCGAGCGCGCCAAGGGCTATGCCGCCGAGTCCGGCACCACCTTTAAGCAGGTCAGCACCATGGCCGAGGCCTTCGAGGGCGCCGACATCGTGATCCCCAAGAGCTGGGCTCCGTTTGCCGCCATGGAGAAGCGTACCAACCTGTACGCCGAGGGCGACGACGCCGGCATCGCTGCGCTCGAGAAGGAGCTGCTCGCTCAGAACGCTACGCATCAGGATTGGTGCTCCACGACCGAGCTCATGGAGAAGACTGCCAACGGCCAGGACACCATCTTTATGCATCCGCTGCCCGCCGATATTTCCGGTGTTTCCTGCGAGCACGGCGAGGTCAACGCCGACGTCTTCGACATGCACCGCGTGGGCATGTACAAGGAGGCCAGCTACAAGCCGTACGCCATCGCTGCCATGATGTTCCTGCAGAAGGTTGCCGATCCCGCCGCTACCCTCAAGGCCCTCGACGAGCGCAACACCGCCCGTTGGCTCCAGGCCTAAAGCTGGGCTGAGGTAAGCCATGTAAAGGGGGCGCTCTGCCAACCGGCGGGGTGCCCCCTTTTTGCATCGCGGGCGTGCGGGATAAGCGCTTTCGATGTGGATGCCCGCGGCGCGAGTTATGGGTACGATGGTTTCAGGGGAGGTATCACCATGAAACTTGGATGCGTCATTATGGCTTCGGGCGAGGGCAAGCGGTTTGGCTCCAACAAGATGCTTGCCGATATCTATGGCGAGCCGCTGATTGCCCGGACCATCGATTCGGTTCCCCGGGGCTTTGACGTTGTGGTTTCGACGCGTTGGCCCGAGGTCGCTCAGATTTGCGAGGACAAGCATTGCCCGTGCGTGCTGCACGATGGCGAGCTGCGCAGCGAAAGCGTCCGTGCGGGCCTTTCATGGGGAGTCGAACGCAACTGGAAAGGTTGCCTCTTTTTGCCGGGCGACCAGCCGCTCGTGAGTTCGGGTTCTTTTGAGGCTATGGTTCGTGCGTTTGACGAGTGTGGCCGCAAACATCCGGTGCGTCTTGCGTGCAACGGTGAGCCTTCGAGCCCGGTACTCTTTCCGGCGGAACTGTTCGATGCACTTATGTGTCTTGAGGGCAAGGACGGCGGCGGTTCGATTCTCAAAGGCCGCGTCGACGTTGCGCTGGTCGAAGCGCGCGCCTACGAGCTGTGGGACGTCGATACCGCCGAGGGACAGCGACGCATAACGGAGCATATCGCGGCCTGCTCGTATTTTGATCGCGTGGCCAACTGTATTAATCAATAAGGAGCAACATGATCATCATCAAAAACGGCGCGCTTGTGACACCTCAGGGGCTTCGCCGCGCCGATCTTGCCATGGATGGCGACAAGATTGTGCGGATTGCCGCGGCGATTGAGCCGGCCGAGGGCGATACCGTCCAGGACGCCACCGACTGTTGGGTGTTCCCCGGCTTTATCGACGGCCACACGCACATGCAGTGCTGGACTGGCATGGATTGGACGGCCGATAGCTTTGAGACCGGTACGCGTGCGGCTGCCTGCGGCGGTACGACGACCATCGTGGACTACGCGACGGCCGATCGCGGCGTGACCATGCCCGATGCCTTGGCCGAGTGGCATCGCCGCGCCGACGGAACCTGCACGGCCAACTACGCCTTTCATATGGCACTCGCCGAGTGGAACGAGCGCAACCGCGCCGACCTTTCGGCCATGCGCGAGGCGGGCGTGTCGTCGTTTAAGACCTACTTTGCCTATGACCACCTGCGCTTGGACGATGCCGAGACGCTCGAGGTGCTGGAGGAGCTCAAGCGCGTGGGCGGTATCCTGTGCGTGCATTGCGAGAACGGCACGCTCGTGAACGAGCTGCAGAAGCGCGTGTACGAGCAGGGGATTCATGGACCCGAGGGACATGCGCTCAGCCGTCCGGACGTGTGTGAGGCCGAGGCCGTGAGCCGCCTACTGTATCTGGCGCACTTGGCCGGCGACGCCCCGGTCAACGTGGTGCACCTTTCGACCAAGCTGGGGCTCGAGGCCATTCGCGCTGCCAAAGCGCGCGGGCAGAAGAACATCTATGTCGAGACATGCCCTCAGTATCTGATGCTCGACGATACGTGCTATTTGGAGCAGGGCGAGGACGGCTTTGCGGGCGCCAAATATGTGATGAGCCCGCCGCTGCGCCATGCGGGCGACCGTGCAGCCCTGCGCGAGGCGCTTGTGGCCGGCGAGATCGATACGATCGCGACCGACCACTGCAGCTTTAACCTGCACGGGCAAAAGGACCGCGGGCGCGACGACTTCCGCGCGATTCCCAACGGCGGACCCGGTGTGGAGCATCGTCCCGTCGCGATCGCTACGAGCTTTGAGGGACAGCTGGGCCCCGAGGACCTCTGCCGCCTGATGAGCGAGAACCCGGCGCGCGTCTTTGGCATGTATCCGCGCAAGGGCTGTCTTGCCGAGGGTGCCGATGCCGACGTGTGCGTGTGGGATCCCAAGGCGCGCTGGACCATTCGCGCGGCGACGCAGCATCAGGCTGTGGACTACACGCCGCTCGAGGGTTTTGAGGCACATGGCCGCGCCAAGGCTGTGTTTGTGAACGGCGTGCTGGCTGCGCGCGACGGCGAGCCCACCGGAGCCCAACCCGGCCGCTACGTGCCCCGCTAGCAGGAAGGCCGCCAGGGTAGCTAATTTGGGACGGGGCTCTTTTAGCTACCCTTGCCTGCCTGATGATTTTTCTCTCAACATGGGGTAGCTAAAAGAGCCCCGTCCCAAATTAGCTACCCTTTGAGGCTGGTGGTGATGATGGAACGGCCGAGGGCTGCTTCGAAGCGATCTGCCATCGTTGGGTCGGCAAGCGTGTCGACTTGGTTGAGCATGATGCGGGCATTATTGAGGTTCAGCATCCGCAGCTCGGCATTGAGCACCATGGCGACGCGCTCTGGGGTGGCAGCGTCGGTGGGCTCGCAGCCGCAACGCTCGCAAAAGAGCTCGGGGCGGTGGACAACCTCGGCGACGGGCTTGCCCAGCCCCGAGGCGCCGACGACCCAGACAACGTCTGCCGTGGCGGCGGGAATTACCGGCTCCCAGGCGGCATGCGCCTTGAGCGGGAGTCGCTTGCTGCCATCTGCCTCGGCCAACACATGGCCAAAGCGCTGCGCCAGCTCGTTGAGTGGCTCGGCGGGGGCGGAGAGCTTGCCTGTCTCCGGGTCCAAGACGCCTGCCTGGCAGATGCTTCCGCGCGCAAGGCCCGCGCATGCCTCGCAGGTGCAGCCGGGAACATGCAGGGCCCCCGGCTTCCAAGGCGCGGCGTCCAGGCGACGGCTCGACCCGTCCCATGGCACGCCGGCGACGGGAAACATGTGCGTGGTGGTACAGAGGAGCACCCTGTCGCCGGCGCGCATGAGCTCAAGACCCAGCGTTTTCAGCAATGTCGACTTGCCGCCACTGCCGATAATTGCGGTAATGCCCGGCTCGATCTTGAGCGCGGAGGCAAGGTTTCCGCTCGTCGTTTCCATCTGTTCACCGCCGTATAATACTGTGATAATAAATAATCATCAGAGTGCGGTCGAACCGCTTTTGCTCTGCTCAAACCGTAGCACAGGGAGGTGCCCCGGGAATGCTCGTATATGTTCGCGGCGCCGGCGATATCGCCACGGGCGTCGCCGCTCGCTTGGTGCGCGCCGGCGTGTCGGTCGTTATGGCCGATATCGCGGTTCCCACGTGCATCCGTCGCACAATCAGTTTTTGTGAGGCCATTCGTCTGGGCGAGGTCGAGGTCGAAGGCATTCGCGCTCGCTTGGCTCAGACGCCGACTGAGGCGCTTGCGATTACCGAGGCTGGAGACGTCGCCGTTGTGGTGGACCCCCAGGCCAAGATGCTCGATGAGCTGAAGCCCGCGGCTGTGGTCGACGCGATTTTGGCCAAGCGCAACCTGGGCACCACGCGCGACATGGCGCCTGCCGTCATCGCCGTGGGGCCGGGCTTTACCGCGCCGGTCGATTGCGACGCCGTAGTCGAGACCATGCGCGGGCATTTTCTCGGCCGTGTCATTACCCAAGGTTCGCCCCAGCCCAACACGGGCGTGCCGGGCATTATCGCCGGCTATGGCAAGGAGCGCGTTATCCACAGCCCCGCCGCCGGCGTGTTTCGGTCCGACCGCGCAATCGGCGACATCGTGAGCGCCGGAGACGTGATTGGCTACGCGGGCGATACTCCCATGGTCACGCAGATTGACGGCTGCTTGCGCGGTCTTTTGGCCAACGGCGTTCAGGTGACCGAGGGCTTTAAATGTGCCGACGTCGATCCGCGCGGCGATGCCAGCTATATCAACTACATTTCGGACAAGGCGACGTCGGTCGGCGGCGGCGTGCTCGAGGCGCTCGTCATGCTCACCGGTGTATTCCAGGGATAGGAAATTGCAATGGAAAAGCTCGATGTGGTGAATGCGGCGCTTGGCGCTCTGAAGGCTGGTAAGACGTGCGAGCTGGTGGTCGTGGCCGGCACGGCAGGGTCATCGCCGCGCGGCGTGGGCGCCTGGATGGCCGTCTTTGCCGATGGCAGCCAGACGGGCACTATCGGCGGCGGCAAGATTGAGCTCTTTGCGCTGGACGAGGCGCGCGAGCTCCTGAGCGCGGGACAGTCGCGTCTGGTCCGCTACACCATGGGCGGCGAGAACTCCGATACCGGCATGATATGCGGCGGAGCCATCTGCCTGTGCTACCTGCATCTGGATGCGACTCAGGCGTCGTTGTTCCAGGAAATAGCCGACGTCTTGGCCTATCGGCGCATCGGCGACTTCGTCATCGACTTTGAACCGTTTATCGCGAGCGTGCTCGAGGGCGATGTGGCCGAGTACCATGGCGAGGAATCGCGCCATACCATTGCCGGCTGCCCCGGGCTTTCGCTGGTGGAGGAGGGGAGTAAGGTCACCTACACCAACGCGGCCTCCGAGATTCCCGCGGCGCACATTGAGACACTCTGCCCCGAGGGCCTGACCTACATCTTTGGCTGCGGACATGTGGGCGCTGCGACGGCGCGCGTGCTCACGGCGGCGGGCTTTGCCGTCGTGGCGTGCGACGACCGCCCCGGCACGCTGACCCCCGATTGGGTGCCCGGTGTCTACGATCGTCGCCTGGTCGACTACAAGAATCTGAGCAAGCAGTGCCCCATCGGCCCGCGCGACCTGGTGGTCGTCGCCACGGCGGGTCACAAGTCCGATATCGACGTGGTGATTCAGGCCATGCGCGCCAAGCCTGCCTACCTAGGCTGCCTGGGATCGCGTCGCAAGACGGCCTTTGTGCGCGCCCGCCTGGAGCAGGAGGGCTTTACGCTGGAGCAGATCGACGAGCTACACCTGCCGATCGGCGTCGCCATCGAGGCCGAGGATCCCGAGGAGATCGCCATCTCCATCGCCGCCGAGATGATTCACCTGCGCCGCACCAAACTCGTCCCCCGCAAGCGCTAGTCGCATCCCCACCAATAAGTTGCGGTGAAATACGGATTGTTTAAGCCTGTTAGGCCGCCAAACAGTCCCTATTTCACCGCAACTGCTTATTGGGACCCATTTGTGCGGGGGAGTTGTGGAGTTGTGCAGGCAGACGAGGTTTTTCTGGAAATACGCACCCAATGCGCGTATAGTACCGATTGTTTTGTCGGCTCCTGCTGCGTCGAGTCCAAACCGCGAAATGCCATGAGCGGCGCGGATGCAGCCAGGAGGCACGAGGACAACCCATCGTGGCCACGCCCCGTGCTTAAAACCCCAAGAAGGAGTGAACAATGGCAGAAGAGAAGTATGTGCCGCGTCTGAAGACCAAGTACAACAACGAGGTCAAGCAGCAGCTTCAGGACAAGTTCCAGTACGAGAACGTCATGATGATCCCCAAGTTTGAGAAGATCGTCGTGAACATGGGTGTCGGCGAGGCCGCTACCGATTCCAAGGCCATCGACGGTGCCGTGCGCGACCTGCGCGCCATCACCGGCCAGCAGCCGATGATCACCCGTGCCCGCAAGTCCATCGCTACCTTCCGCCTGCGCGCTGGTATGCCGATCGGCTGCAAGGTTACCCTGCGTGGCGACCGTATGTGGGAGTTCTTCGATCGTCTGACCTCCGTCGCGATCCCCCGTATCCGCGACTTCCGCGGCATCTCCGCCAAGAGCTTCGACGGGCGTGGTAACTTCTCCATGGGCGTCACCGAGCAGCTCATCTTCCCCGAGATCGACTTCGACTCCGTCGATCACCAGCGTGGTATGGACATCACTTTCGTGACCACCGCCAACACCGATGAGGAGGCCAAGGCCCTTCTGGACGCCTTCGGTTTCCCGTTCAAGAAATAGGTTCACCTGCCCTAAAAGCGCCGTTCCCACAAGGGGGCGGCGTTTGGGGCGAACAATACTCTATGTGAGGAGGATATAAGTGGCTAAGACATCGATGATCGTCAAGTGCAATCGCAAGCAGAAGTTCTCTACTCGTGAGTACACGCGCTGCCAGCGCTGCGGCCGTCCGCACTCTGTGTACCGCAAGTTCGGCCTGTGCCGTGTCTGCTTCCGTGAGCTTGCACTCAAGGGCGAGCTTCCCGGCGTTAAGAAGGCCAGCTGGTAAGTCACTACCAGCGTTTCAAGCATCCGTTTGGAACAGGGAAAACGCGCTAGTTAGGCTTTGCCGTTAAGGGCGGCGAAGAACCAAGAGCACGTGTTCATCAAGAACGAAGGAGAATCTGTATGAACCTTACAGACCCGATCGCAGATATGCTTACGCGCATCCGTAACGCTAACTCTGTGAACAAGGCCACGGTCTCCATGCCGAGCAGCAAGAAGCTCGTCGAGATCGCTCGTGTTCTGCACGAGGAGGGCTACATCGAGGGCTACGATGTCGAGGACACCGTTCCCCAGAAGACTCTGCACATCACGCTTAAGTATGGTCCCAAGAAGGCTAAGGTCATCAACGGCATCCGCCGCATTTCCAAGCCGGGCCTGCGTAAGTACACCGGCGTTGCCGATATGCCCCGCGTCCGCGGTGGCCTTGGTACCGCCATTATTTCCACCAGCCATGGCGTCATGACCGACCGCGATGCTCGCAAGCACAACGTCGGCGGCGAGATCATCGCTTACGTCTGGTAATTCGCTCGGTAGGTAGAAGGAAAGGAGATCACCGTGTCTCGTATCGGTAATAAGCCTGTCCAGATTCCCGCCGGAGTCGAAGTGGCAGTCAACGGCAACAACGTTGTCGTCAAGGGCCCCAAGGGCCAGCTCGAGCTCGATGTCTTTGAGAAGCTCGCTATCAACGTCGAGGACAACGTCCTCACCGTTTCCCGTCCCGACGACGAGCGTGAGACCCGTGCCCGCCACGGTCTCACCCGCGCCCTCATCCACAACATGGTTGTTGGCGTTTCCGAGGGCTTCGAGAAGAAGCTCGAGCTCGCCGGCGTCGGTTACCGCGTGCAGCAGAAGGGCAAGAACCTCGAGTTCTCCCTGGGCTTCTCGCACCCCGTGATCGTCGAGGCTCCCGAGGGCATCACCTTCGAGGTTCCCGACAACACCCACGTGAACGTCAAGGGTATCAACAAGCAGCAGGTCGGTCAGATCGCCGCTGAGATCCGCGGTCATCGTCCTCCCGAGCCTTACAAGGGCAAGGGTATCCACTATGTTGGCGAGCACATCCGCCGCAAGCTGGGTAAGGCCGCCAAGTAGTCGTAACCGACTCACTCGCATAAGACCAGCACCCCGTCAGGTGCTGGCAAGATCAACCTTTTTAGGAGTTTACGTATGAACAAGCATAAGGCGAAGCTGGAAGGCCTCAAGCGTCGTCAGCGTCGTGTTCGCGGCAAGGTCTCGGGTACCGCCGAGCGTCCGCGTCTTCGCGTGACCCGTACTAACGCCAACATCTATGCCCAGATCATCGACGACAGCAAGGGCTCCAGCCTGACGCTCGTCTCTGCCTCGACCCTCGAGGCCGAGTTCAAGGGCACCCACACCTCGAACAAGGAGGCTGCGGAGAAGGTCGGTCAGCTCGTTGGCAAGCGCGCCATCGAGGCCGGCATCACCAAGGTCGCCTTCGATCGCGGTGGCCGTATCTACCATGGCCGCGTCAAGGCCCTCGCCGACGGTGCTCGTGCCGCCGGTCTCGAGTTCTAGGAGGTATGTAGCACATGGCTCGTAATCAGAAGCAGCAGCGCGAGGCCTCCGAGTTCGAGGAGCGCGTCGTTTACATCAACCGCGTGTCGAAGACCGTCAAGGGTGGTCGTCGCATGAGCCTCGTCGCTCTCGTCGTCGTTGGCGACGGCAAGGGCAACGTCGGCGTTGGCATGGGCAAGTCCGCTGAGGTGCCCCTGGCCATCTCCAAGGCATCTCTCGATGCCAAGAAGAACATGTTCCACGTGCCGGTGACCGATCAGGGCACCATCCCGCACGAGGTTCTCGGTCACTTTGGTGCCGGCCGCATCATCATCAAGCCCGCTGTCGAGGGTACCGGCGTTATCGCCGGCGGCGCTGTGCGTCCCCTCTTCGAGCTTGCTGGCATCAAGAACGTCCTGTCCAAGTCCCTCGGTACCGACAACGGCCTCAACATCATCAAGGCTGCCGTCGAGGGCCTCAAGGAGCTCTCCAGCCCTGAGGACGTCGCGGCTCGCCGTGGCCTGACGGTCTCCGAGATGTTCGTCGGTAAGGAGAACTAAGCATGGCTGACACCATCAAGATCAAGCAGGTCCGCAGCACCAACGGTTGCAAGCAGGACCAGGTCCGTACTGTCCGTGCCCTCGGTCTCCACAGGATCCGCGAGGTTCGCGAGATTGCTGACAACGAGTCCGTCCGCGGCATGATCTTCAAGGTCAAGCACCTTGTCGAGATTGTAGAGGAGTAGCAAATGCAGCTTCACGATCTTACTCCCGCGCCCGGTTCCACCAAGAACCGCAAGCGCGTCGGCCGTGGCAATTCTTCGGGTCACGGCACCACTTCTGGCCGCGGCCAGAAGGGCCAGGGTTCCCGCTCTGGCGGCACCAAGGGTGCCGGCTTCGAGGGTGGCCAGACTCCGCTGGCCATGCGCCTGCCCAAGCTTCCGGGCTTCCGTAACCCCCGTCGTATCGAGTACACCGCTGTTAACGTTGAGCGTCTCGAGCGTAAGTTCGAGGACGGCGCTGTGATCGACGGTGCCGCTCTTAAGGCCGCTCGCATCACCAAGAGCGAGTTCGAGCCCGTCAAGGTGCTCGGCAATGGTGAGCTCACCAAGAAGTTCACGGTCAAGGTCGACAAGGTCAGCGCTTCTGCGCAGGCCAAGATCGAGGCCGCCGGCGGAAAGGTCGAGCTGCCGTGCTAAATGGTCTTAAGAATGCTTTCCGCATCAAAGAATTGCGCGAAAAGATTCTTTTTACCATAGCTATGCTCGTCGTGTACCGCATTGGTGCGCACGTTCCTGTGCCCGGCATTCCCTTCCAGGGGATGCTGGGCCTTTTCTCGACCGATAACAATTCGGTCGCCGCAGGTGCTATGGCCCTCCTGAATCTTTTCTCTGGCGGCGCGTTGAGCTATGTGTCGGTGTTTTCGCTGGGCATCATGCCTTACATCACCAGCTCGATCATCCTCCAGATGCTCCAGGCCGTCGTGCCTTCCCTGCATGAGCTTGCCCGCGAGGGCGAGGTCGGTCAGACCAAGATTACGCAGTATTCGCGTTACCTCACCCTGGCTCTGGCAATCCTCAACTCCGTGGGTTACCTCTTCCTCTTTAAGAGCTTCGGCATCAGCTTCAATGGCGCCGGCGCTCCCGAGATCATCTTCGACCTCATGATCGTCGGTACGCTCACCGCGGGCGCCATGCTGATCATGTGGATTGGTGAGCTCATCACCCAGCGCGGTATCGGCAATGGCATGTCGCTGATCATCTTCGCGAACATCATGGCCGGTCTGCCGCAGGCTATCTTTTCCAGCACCGAGGGCAATGCTGGTGGCATCATCACCATGGTGATCATCTGCGCCATCATCCTGCTGGTTATCCCGCTGATTGTTTTCCTTGAGCGCGGCCAGCGCCGCATCCCGGTCTCCTACGCTAAGCGCGTCGTGGGCCGTCGCATGATGGGTGGCCAGACCACCTACCTGCCCATCAAGGTCAACACCGCGGGTGTCGTGCCGATCATCTTCGCTTCGGCGCTGCTGTACTTCCCGGCTCAGATTGCCGTGTTCTTCCCCGGCATCGGCTGGATTCAGGCAGTTGCCTCCGCGCTTTCGACCGGTTGGCTCAACTGGGTGCTTAACGTTGTCCTCATTGTGTTCTTCGCGTACTTCTACACCTCCATGGTGTTCAACCCCGATGACACAGCCGATAACCTTAAGAAGCAGGGCGGCTTTATTCCGGGCGTCCGTCCGGGTAGGGCTACCGCGGCCTACATCAAGAACGCGCTCAACAAGATCACGCTTCCCAGCGCTGTCTTTTTGGCGCTCATCGCCATCGTGCCTTCGATCATCTTCTCCTTCACGGGTAACCATCTGATCCAGGCATTTGGCGGCACGTCCATCCTCATCATGGTCGGCGTCGTGCTCGACACGGTCGATAAGCTCGAAGGCCAGATCAAGATGTATGATTACGATGGATTCTTTAAATAGGCTAGAGGAGGATTGCTCATGAACCTCGTATTGCTCGGAGCTCCGGGTGCCGGTAAGGGCACCGTTGCACAGGAGCTCGTCGCCGAGTTTGGCGTCGCTCACATTTCCACGGGCGACCTGCTGCGTGCTGCCGTTAAAGGTGGCACCGAGCTTGGTATTCAGGCTAAGAAGTACATGGACGCTGGCGAGCTCGTTCCCGACCAGCTCGTGATCGACCTTGTCAAGGAGCGTCTTGCCGCCGATGACGCCCAGCAGGGCTTCATCCTCGACGGCTTCCCGCGCAACACCGCCCAGGCTGTGACGCTCGATTCCGAGCTTTCCGCCATGGGTCGCGAGATCGACTGTGCCCTTCTGGTCGATGTGGCCCCCGAGGTCATTATCGATCGTCTGTCTTCGCGTCGCACCTGCCGCGCCTGCGGTTACACCGGCACCGCTGCCGATGCTACCTGCCCCAAGTGCGGTGGCGAGATGTATCAGCGCGACGACGACAAGCCCGAGACCATCAAGAACCGTCTCGACGTCTACGAGAAGTCCACGAGTCCGCTCGTCGACTACTATCGTGGCCAGGGTCTGCTCAAGTCGGTCAACGGTGACCAGGCTCGTGAGACCGTGTACGGGGATGTCAAAGAGGCTCTCGGTCTATGATCAAGATTAAGTCTGCAACGCAAATCGAGCAGATGAAGAAGGCAGGAGCGCTATCTAAGATGGCGCTCCGCCACGTTGGAGCCATGGTGCGCCCCGGCGTTTCGACTTTTGAGCTCGATCAGCTCGCGGAGCAGATTATCCGCATGCATGGCGGCACCCCTGCCTTTAAGGGTTACGGCGGGTTCCCGGGGACCATTTGCGCATCGATCAACGATGCCGTGGTCCACGGTATTCCCAACCCTGACATGATCCTGCGCGATGGCGATATCATCTCCATCGATACGGGAGCCGTTGTCGACGGTTGGGTCGGCGATAACGCATGGACGTTTTTCGTCGGCACCCCCACGCCCGAAGCCAAGGCTTTGTGTGAGGTCACGCGCGATTGCCTTAGGGCTGCCATCGAGCAGGCTGTTCCCGGTAACCATATCGGGGACGTCGGTTATGCCGTTCAGTCACTCGCCGAGTCTCACGGTTACGGCGTGCTTCGTGATTATGTTGGCCATGGCATTGGCCGCGTGATGCACGAGGACCCCAACGTTCCTAACTATGGAAAGAAGGGGAGGGGCGTTCGCCTCCAGGCCGGCATGGTCATTGCCATCGAGCCGATGGTTACGATGGGTTCCAACCATGTGAGCACGGGCTCCGACGGTTGGATTGTTACGACCAATGACCACCTGCCCGCCGCGCACTACGAGAACACCGTCGCCATTACCAATGACGGTCCGGTGATTCTCACCACGGATGCCCAAGGTGCTTGGTGTTCGCTCCAAGGCGGAGAAATGTAACAAGTTCCACTTAGTTGTGGAGCCATTACGAAGTTATTACGATGCGTGCATACGTGTTGTAGAATACTCAATCGCTGTCGTTTTCTAGAGAAAGATGATTGCTTGTGAAGAAGGAAGACGCAATTGAGCTCGAGGGTACGGTAAAGGAACCGCTGCCCAATGCCATGTTTAAGGTCGAGCTCGAGAACGGTCATTCGGTTCTGTGCAACATTTCTGGCAAGATCCGAATGAATTACATCCGTATTCTCCCCGGTGACAGGGTTGTCGTGGAGCTTTCCCCGTACGACCTGACCCGCGGCCGCATCACCTATCGCTATAAATAGCGGCACGCATACACGCACTCCTTTTCCGACTGCAGGCTTAGCTCAACCTACGGTCGGATTGTGTGTGAAGACCAGCCATAGTTTTAAACGCCTGCGGCTGGGCGAGTAGATAGTAGGGAAGTAGTTTGAGCGCTACCGAAAGGAAGAACGATGAAGGTACGTCCTTCGGTCAAGAAGATGTGCGATAAGTGCAAAATCATTAGGCGCCATGGCAAGGTCCTCGTCATTTGCGAGAACCCCCGTCATAAGCAGCGTCAGGGTTAAGAGAGGAGACTACGTTGGCCCGTATTAATGGTGTCGACCTCCCGCGTGAGAAGCGCGTTGAGATCGGTCTGACCTACATTTACGGCATCGGCCGCACCACTGCGACGAAGATTTGCGTCGAGTGCAACGTTAACGTGGATACGCGCGTTAAGGACCTCACCGAGGATGAGGTTAACGCCATCCGCGATTATATCGATAAGAACCAGATCATGGTTGAGGGCGACCTCCGCCGTGAGCGCAACCAGAACGTCAAGCGCCTTATGGACATCGGCTGCAACCGCGGCCTTCGTCACCGCAAGGGCCTCCCGGTCCGCGGCCAGCGCACCCACACTAACGCTCGTACCCGCAAGGGCCCGAAGCGTCAGATCGGTGCTAAGAAGAAGAAATAAGGAGCGCTAGATAGATGGCTACTGCTAAGAAGAACGTTCGCGCTGCCCGTCTGAAGCGCGCGGACCGTAAGAACATTTCCGTGGGCCAGGCTCACATTCGTTCTACGTTCAACAACACGATCGTTTCGATCACCGATCCCCAGGGCAACGTCATTTCCTGGAAGTCGGCTGGCCAGGTGGGCTTCAAGGGCTCCCGTAAGTCCACGCCGTTCGCTGCCCAGATGGCTGCCGAGGCTGCTGCCAAGCAGGCCATGGAGCACGGTATGAAGAAGGTTTCCGTCTTCGTCAAGGGCCCCGGCTCCGGTCGTGAGACCGCCATCCGCTCCCTCCAGGCTGCTGGCCTCGAGGTCTCGAGCATCCAGGACAAGACCCCCATTCCGCACAACGGCTGCCGCCCCAAGAAGCGTCGCCGCGTGTAACTGAAAGGATCGTATCAATATGGCAATCGACAGGACTCCTGTTCTTAAGCGCTGCCGTCAGCTCGGGATCGATCCCGCTGAGCTCGGTTACAGCAGCAAGAAGGAATCTATCCGTCAGCCCAAGCGCCGTCGCAAGGAATCTGAGTACGGCATGCAGCTGCGCGAGAAGCAGAAGGTCAAGTTCATCTATGGCGTTCTGGAGAAGCAGTTCCACGGCTACTTTAACAAGGCCCGTAAGATGAACGGCGTCACCGGTGAGAACCTCATGATCATCCTTGAGTCTCGCCTCGACAACGTCGTCTTCCGTCTTGGCTTCGCCCGCACCCGCAAAGAGGCTCGTCAGTCCGTCCGTCACGGTCACTTCACCGTGAACGGCAAGCGCGTGGACATCCCGTCCTACCGCGTCAAGGCCGGCGACGTCGTCGCTGTCGGCGAGAAGTTCCGTGACCTCCTTCCCATCAAGGAGGCCCTGATTTCCTCCGAGCGCTTTGAGGTCCCTGGCTGGCTCGAGGTCGATATCGAGAAGCTGTCTGGTAACGTGCTCGCTCTGCCGACGCGTGAGCAGATCAGCGGTGATATCAACGAGCAGCTCATCGTCGAGCTCTACTCTAAGTAGTCCATCCGGGCTGCTGAGGCTGGAGGTAATACATGTCAGAATTCATTAGGCCTCAGGTTCAGGTCGAAGAGATCAACGAGACGTCTGCTCGTGTCTCCGTCGAGCCGCTCGAGCGTGGTTACGGCGATACGCTGGGTAACTCCCTTCGTCGCGTTCTTCTGTCCTCGCTCGAGGGTGCCGCCGTCGAGGCTATTCAGATCGATGGTGCGCAGCACGAGTTCATGACCATCCCTAACATGGTCGAGGATGTCACCGACATCGTCCTGAATGTCAAGGGTCTTGTCTTCAGGGCTCTCGGCACGACCGACGAGGCGACCGCCACCATCTCGGTTGACGGCCCCTGCGAGGTCACCGGTGCGGACTTCTTTATTCCGTCCGAGTTTGAGCTGGTCAACCCCGAGCAGCACATCGCTACGCTCACCGAGGGTGGCCATCTCACCATGAGCATGCGCATCGGCTATGGCCGCGGCTATGTTTCTGGCGAGGCCAACAAGCGCGACAACGATCCCATCGGTGTGATCAACGTCGACTCGCTGTACTCGCCGGTTTCCCGTTGCGCCAAGCTCGTTGAGGCTTGCCGTGTCGGTCAGCACACCGACTACGACCGCCTTGTCCTCGAGATCGAGACCAACGGCTCCATCGCCCCGCGCGACGCCGTGGTCCAGGCTGCCAATATCATCAACCAGCATATGGCCGCCTTTATGAACCTTGCCGAGACCCCCGAGGTCGAGGAGGAGGCTTCGATCTTCGCTCCCGAGGTCACCAACGACAACGCCGAGCTGGACAAGCAGATCGAGGATCTGGACCTTTCCGTCCGTTCCTACAACTGCCTTAAGCGCGCCAGCATTCACTCGGTCCGTCAGCTCGTTGAGTTCTCGGAGAACGATCTGCTCAACATCCGTAACTTCGGTGTTAAGTCGATCGAGGAAGTGAAGGACAAGCTTGAGTCCATGGGCCTGAGCCTGAAGGCTTAATGCTTCGCATATTTGAGGAGAAACTAGACCATGCGTCACAACGTTAAGAAGGGCCTGAAGCTCGGCACCGATGCGAGCCACACCAAGGCCATGAAGAAGAGCCTTGCTAAGGCCCTCTTCGAGAACGACCGCATCAAGACCACCGAGACCCGCGCTAAGGCGCTGCGTTCGGTCGTCGACCCGATCATCACTTGGGCCAAGAAGGGCGACCTGCACTCTCGTCGTCTGGCTATCGCCAAGCTCGGCGATAAGCAGCTCGTTGCCGAGATCTTCGACAAGGCTGCTCAGGGCATGTGGCAGGACCGCAACGGCGGTTACACCCGCATCATGAAGCTCGGTAACCGTAAGGGCGACAACGCTCCCATCGTTATCATGGAGCTCGTCACCGAGCCTTGCACGCCTAAGGCCAAGAAGGCTGCTCCGGCCCCCAAGAAGGCCGCTGCTCCCAAGAAGGTCGAGGCCGTCGAGGAGGCTTCTGCTGAGGAGACCGCTGAGTAGACATTCCGTCTGCATAGGCTATATTCGAGGGGTACGTTCGCGTACCCCTCTTTTTTTGTCGCGATACCGTTACTTGTTTGTTGGGAGCGCCCATGACTGCGCCGTCTGATTTCAATTCGACCCCCGAGCCTGACGCCACGCTCGTATTTCGCGTGGCCTATGATGGTTCATCGTATAGCGGATTTGCCGAGCAGCCGGGACAGACGACGGTTGCGGGTGAGCTACGTCGAGCTATCGAGACGCTGCTTCGCCGCCCGATCGATTTGACGTGCGCGGGGCGTACCGATGCCGGCGTTCATGCCGTGGCTCAGTACATCAGCGTGCCCGTAACGGACGCTGAGCTCGCGTGTACGCGCCGTAGGTGGCTGCGGGCCATGGATGCCCTGCTGCCCAAAGATATCGCCATCAACGAGGTCTACAAGGCTCGTAAGGGCTTTTCTGCGCGCTTTGACGCGCGCTCTCGCACTTACACCTATCGCATTGCCGATCGTGATGCGCGGCCCGTGCTGTCACGCGGTGCTGTGTGGTGGCATCGCTATCCCCTCGACGTCGATGCGATGGCGGCCGCCTGCCCTGCGCTTTTGGGCGAGCAGGACTTTAAAAGCTTTTGCAAGGTTGCCTCTGCCGTGGGCAAACCTACGCACCGCTGCGTAATGCGCGCCGAGTTTGGCCATGAGGTTGCGTTTGGCGAGGACATCCTGACGTTTACCATCGAGGGCAATGCGTTTCTGCATTCGATGGTCCGTACGATCGTTGGCACGCTTGTCGAGATTGGCATGCATCGCCGTGAACCCGAGTGGATGCGCGAGGTCATCGATGCTTGCGACCGTACCGCTGCGGGCCCCACGGCTCCTGCCTGCGGCCTTACGTTTATGGGCGTGGATTACGATCCCGCCGAGCTTGTCGTGCTCGACTAGGGGAGGGCTCGACGCGTCGTGCGTCGGCACCTGTCATCTGTGGGCTGCGCGTGTGCAACATCTGTTCTTGGCGTGCAATACAACCGGTGTCTCATTGCTTTTATTGCCGGGGTGTACCATGAACCACGGTTTGATTCATTGCTGTCGAGAGGACGGATAACTTGGTTCGACGTGGCTCGCATCCGCGACTTTCGGTGATCCTTGTGGTAGAAGGTTCGCCCAGCTATGCGATGCGTGCGCTCGAGAGTATCCAGAACCAAGACCTCTACGATTTGCAGATTGTCGTTGTCTGCCGCGATGCTGCGCCCGGTGTGCGCCATTCGCTTCAAGTTGCTGCCGACAGGGACATCCATATTGATTTGATTGACGTCGAGGACGCGAAGCGCGGTGCTTGTCTTCGTGCCGGTTTTGCTGCCTCGCGTGGCTCTCAAATCATCGCTATGAACGCCGATGAGTGGTTTGCTCCGCAGGCCCTTTCCAAGATGGTCGATATCGCGTGCGATACTGCGGCAGACATTGTGCTCCCCTCGGTGTCGCTCGATCGCTACGATGCGCATCGCGAGCGTCATTCGCGCGTCTTGGATGCTGCCTCTATTGCCATAGAAGACGAGTCTTCTATGGTGACTGGGCTGCCCCAGTTGATTTTGGGCGGCCTAGTCGCTCAGACCTCTGGCGTGATGTATAGCCGTCCGCTGTTTGAGGCATGCCTTTTGTGCGACAAGGTGTTTCGCACAGTTGGGTTTATGGCGTGCGCGCTCTCGCGGGCGCAGTGCGTCTCCGGCTGCGGCGACGCTTGTTTCCACGCCGCGGCACCTAAGCTTACAGATGCCTTTGATCCCACCATGTATGCCAAGGTATCCGATGACATCCGAGCACTCGACGAGCTTGCGGACTCACTCTCGGAAGCAGATAGCGGTGGTCGGCTCAGGCTGGCAAGCCAAAAGTTCTACTTTGCCGGACTGGTCGCCTGCATCGAGAATTTGTGTCTTAGCCCGCATGGAGTGTCGTCAATCGAGCGTTCCGCCCGCATGCGTGATATGCTCGAGGCGCCTCGAACCCGTCAGATGGTCGCCGCGCTCAAGGATAACCATCGGGGACTCGGTTTGTTGTTTGGGCCGATCGCCAGCGCCAAGCCCGCGCGCTGCGTGATGTGTACGCATCTGGCAGCTTTTCTTAACCGGACGGGCGCAAAAACCGCCTAAACGGCTCATTTCGAAACAAATTTGCATAGAATTGTTTCGAAATGCGTTCTTATACACAAAAGCCTTCAAATAGCGTTAAACTATTCAGTCACTGATTGATTGTCTCCGCCATCTTTTGGAGAGAGGGTTTGTATGGCTAAAAAACGCAATGGGCGCCAGGATGCCATTAGAGATATTGTGCGCAATAAGGACGTCCGCACGCAGCGCGTGCTGGTCGATGAGCTCCGCGCTATGGGCTTTGATTGCACGCAGGCGACTGTCTCTCGCGATATTGCCGATATGGGGCTGCGTAAGCTCCCCGAGGGTATCTATGTTCTGGCAGAGGACCTGCACCTGCAGCGTATGGTTTCCGAGCTCGTAACGGGCGTTCTGCGCACCGATAATCTGGTTATGATCAAGGCTCAGCCTGGTACGGCTTCCGGCATCGCCGCCGCCGTTGATGCGGCAGAGTTGCCCGATGTGCTTGGCTCGCTTGCCGGCAACGATACGATTTTGGTTATTGCCCAGACGGCCGAGGACGGCGAGCGTCTCGAGGCGCTGATCAATAAGCTGAGCAATTCTCGCAAGTAGGCGTGCGGGTCGTGCGCTCGGCACTGTGTGCGTGACATGGTGGCTTGTAAGGGGGTATCGACGTTGGTCGGTACCCCCTATATTGTTTGCCGGTATAAAGGCCGTCCACCAGGTCGCTTTAAACTAAAAGGCCCCCGAGCACTTTAATAAGCTGCTCGGGGGCCTTGTTGCTAATGGCCGGATGAATTTCTAGCCAACCGTATCGTCAGGCGTGGGCGAGGGGTCGGGAGTGGGTGTAGGCGTAGGCGTAGGCGTAGGCGTGCCGCCATCGCCGCCGGTCGAACCACCAGTGGAGCCGCCCGTCGAGCCACCGGTCGTACCGGTGCCGCCGGTGGTGTCGCCGCCCGTGGTCTCGGTGGTCGTGGTCGTCGTGGTAGTCGTCGTGGTGGTTTCCTCTTCGTCCTCGTTCTCGTCCTTGTCGTCGTTCTCCGTCTTCTTGGTGTTGTTGGTGCCGTAGAACTTCCAGACGCTGTTGTTCTTGTAGGTGGGCGCCGTTCCGGTCGCAAACTCCTCGCGCTCGGTACCGGTCAGAACGGTGTTCATAAACCGCTTAAAGACAGGCAGGTTGGTGCTGTCGCCCAGCAGGTCTGTGCCGTATTTTTGGATGGGGATCTCGCCCGCGGAATAGCCGGTCCACAGGGCGCACGCCAGCTGCGGGGTATAGCCGCAGAACCACAGGTTGGTGGTGTTGTCGGTGGTGCCCGTCTTGCCGGCATAGGGCTGGTTGACGCTCAGGGCGCCGGCAGCACCCGTACCGCCGCCCTGCATGACGCCGGACAGAACATCGGTGACCGCGGCGGCCTCGCCCTCGGTAAGCACCTGTGAGGGATTGTCGGTGTGCTGGTACAGCACCGAACCGGTACGAGAGTCAATCTCGGTGATGGCGATCGGCTGGCGATAGTAGCCGCCGTTGGCAAACGTCGCGTAGGCGGCGGCCATCTCGAGCGGCGAGATCGAGCCGGTGCCGAGCGTCATGACGGGAACGTCCTCGATGTTGTCCTTGGCGGGATCGATGCCGAGCTTTTTGACGAGCGAGATGATCTTGCTGTTGCCGACGGCTTCCGCCACCTGGATGTAGCCGGTGTTGGAGGAGTATGCCGTCGCCTGCTTAAGCGTGATGTTGCCATAGCTATGGTTGGCGTAGTTTTGGACCTCGGTCGTGGTGCCCTTGGCCTTGAGCGGCGAGTTGCAGTTGAGGGTGACGTTGGGGTTCATGCCGTTTTGGATGGCAGTTGCCAGCGTAAAGGCCTTAAAGGTGGAGCCGACGGGACGCTTGGCCGTGGCATGGTTTACGTGGTTCTCGTCGGCGTTGTAGTCATAGCCGCCCACCATGCACTTGATGTAGCCGGTCTTGGGGTCGACGACGACCATGCCCATGTCCAGGCCGTCGAGTGAGAGCGTGTCGAGCTGCTCGCGGACGGCATTCTCTGCCACCTGCTGCATCGTGGGGTCGATGGTGGTCTTGACGGTCAGGCCGCCCTTAAAGAGCACGTCGGTCGAGAACTCCTGCTCCAGCAGCTGCTTAACATAGGCGACAAAGTAGGGCTGCGAGTATACGTCGACGCCGCTGCCCGAAATCTCGGTCACGTTGAGGGTGATGGGCTCGGCCTGTGCGGCATCGTGCTCCTCCTGGGTGATGTGGCCCAGGCGCAGCATGTTGTCGAGGACCTTGTTGCGGCGAGACAGTGCCAGGTCGGGATTGACCGTGGGGTCGTACTGCGAAGGCGAGTTGGGAAGGCCGATGAGCAGCGCGGCTTCGCTCAGGGTGAGGTCGGCGGCGCTCTTGGACAGGTAGGTCTCGGCTGCGGCCTCGATGCCGTAGGCGCCGTGGCCGTAATAGATGGTGTTGAGGTACATCATGAGGATCTCGTCTTTGGAGTACATGTCCTCCATCTTGATGGCGATGTAGGCCTCGCGCACCTTACGCTCGATGGTCGAGTCGAACTGCTCCTCCTGCAGGATGGTGTTGCGCACCAGCTGCTGGGTGATAGTCGAGGCGCCTTCGTGCCCGCCGCCGAGGGTTGCCACCGCAGCACGCGCGATACCCCACAGGTCGATACCGCCGTGCTCGTAGAAGCGCTCGTCCTCGACGTCAACGGTGCCCTGCAGCACGTAGGGGGAGACCTCGTCCTTGGTGATGGACTTGCGGTTTTGCGTGTAGAAGCTCGCGATCTTGTTGCCGTTGCAGTCGACGATCTCGGTGGGCTCGCTCACCAGATACGCGTTGGCGTCGGTGTAGTCGGGCAGATCGGACAGCCAGCGGTTGACGTTGCCGACCATGCCGATGCCAAACGCCACGCCCGCAATCAGCAAAAAGCCCAAAAACGAGAGCAGGATTATGGGCAGGGCATGCGTCTTTGAACGGCTGCGTCCCTGTCGTTGGCGAGGACCCATATATTGACCTCCAGGTATGTCGTGCCGGACGGCGGATGTGCCGTCGGGGCAGGATGGACATAAGTTATTACACGATAAACCAAACGGGGCGCGCGAGGCCTCGTGTATGCTGGAAGACGGCATTTTTCAGAGTGAATGCATACCTTGGTAAGGAGTTTGCCGATGGCGATTCGGGCGATGGGGCCGAGCGGACAATACGAGACTGGATTGGATGCTGCCGGTGCGGCGCTGCCCGAGCTGCTGGCGCCGGCGGGCGGGCTCGACCAGATGCTTGCGGCCATCGCCGCGGGTGCGGATGCCATCTATGCGGGGTTGGGCGGCTTTAACGCCCGCGTGAGCGCCCATGGCTTTACGGATGACGAGTTTGCGCGCGGTTGTGCCGTGGCGCATGCCCATGGCGTGCGTGTGTACGTGACGCTCAACGTGTTCGTGTTTGACGATGAGTTGTCCGACGCGGTGGCGCTGGGAACTCATGCACTGGAGCTGGGCGCCGATGCTCTGATTGTCGCCGATGCCGGGCTGGCCTGCGCGCTGCGCGCGGTGATTCCCGGGGTCGAGATTCACCTGTCCACGCAGGCGGGCGTTCATAGCGAAGGCGCCGTGCGGCTTGCCGCCGATGAGCTGGGAGTCGAGCGCGTGACGACGGCACGCGAGCTGGCGGTCGACGAGATTGCGGCGCTATGTGCCACGGGCGTGCCCATCGAGGTATTCTGCCACGGTGCGATTTGCATCGGCTATTCGGGGGCGTGCGAGTTTTCGGCCCTGCGGCGTGGGCGCTCGGCGATGCGCGGCGACTGCACGCAGCCGTGCCGTCTGGCGTACGACCTGGTGGACGAGGCGGGACAGAGCGTTGTCGCCGTCGAGGGAGATCGCCTGCTGTGCCCGCGCGACTATCTGGGTATTGCGCATCTGCCCGAGCTTGTAGATGCCGGCGTGGCGTCGCTCAAGATCGAGGGGCGCATGAAGAACCCCGATTACGTATTCAACGTGGTGCGGGTGTGGCGCCGAGCACTCGATATGCTGTGCGACGGCGCGTGGGACCCCGGTGCCGTGGAAGAGCTTGAGCGCGAGCTGGGAAGGTCGTTTAACCGTGGGTTTACCGATGCGTACCTGCGAGGGCGTTCGGGTGCCGAGCTGATGAGCTTTGAGCGCGCAATTAACCAGGGCGTGCGCGTGGGGCGCTTGGTCGCTGTGGGCCACGAAGAGGTGACCGTTGAGCTCGACGCCGCCGTGGCGGCGGGTGACACGCTCGAGATTCGGTTCTATCCGGGTGTCGACGCGCGTCCCGATGTGCCCAAGCGCTGGCCGCAGGTGCCCTGCCCGGTGGATGCCGCAGCGGGGAAGCGCGTCGTCGTGCATTGCAAGCGTAAGGTGGACACGGGCTGCGAGGTGTACCTGATTCGCAGCGCCGGCGTGTTGGATCAGACGGCGGCGGTGTTGGAGCGCATGCGGGCCGAGGCGGATGCGATTGCGCCCGTTGCGCGTGCCGTTGAGGTGCTGCCCTTTGAGGGCGTTGCGGTGGATGGCGGTGCGTCGACGGAGTTGGTGGAGTGCGCGGTTCCCACTCGCATGGTTTTTGCTTGGCAGCTGATGGATGCCGACCCGCGCGGAGAACTCGATTTGTCCGACGCCGTTGTGGTGCTTGACGAGGTGTGCCGCACGGGTGACGCTGACCGGACCCGCTCACTGATGCAGCGTGCCGGGCGCGTCGTCTGCCGCAACCTGGGACAGGTGGTGATTGCTCGCGAGCTGGGCGTGACGTTTGACGTGGCGGCGCCGGTGTTCTGCGCGAATCGGGCTACGCTTGCCTGGCTGCGCGAACTCGGTGCGGGGCGGGTGTACTTGCCGGCCGAGTTGCTCGGCAATGATGCGGAGCGTATTGCCGAACTGGCTGCTGAACCCGGCGTCTTGGGTCCGGTCGACGCCGACCGTCCCGAGCTTATGGTGTGCGAGCACTGTCTGCTGACCGCCGAGGGCGTCTGCACTACCGATGCGACGGGACAGGTTCGTTGCCGCGACTGCTTGCGTCGTCGGCAGGTACGCTATCTGGTCGAGCGTGACGGTACACGTCTGCCAGTTGCCATTGACGCATGCGGCAGGACGAGGATTTTCCTGTCGTAGGTGCCGCATCGCGTCAGTTTGTTATCATATGAGAGTTTATGGACTTCCAGCACCGCCGTTTTCGGCGAGGGTGCTATAGCAAAAGGAGGATACCCAATGCTGTCTGTTGACGAGCAAATGCGTATCATCACCTCGGGTGCTGCCCAAATCGTTCCCGAGGCCGACCTTCGCAAGAAGCTTGAGAAGGGCGAGCCCCTCAACATCAAGCTCGGCGTCGATCCCACCAGCCCCGACCTGCACCTGGGCCACGCCGTGCCCCTGCGCAAGATGCGTCAGTTCCAGGACCTGGGCCACAACGTCACCCTCATCATCGGCAACGGTACCGCACTGATCGGCGACCCCTCGGGCAAGAATTCCACCCGCCCGCAGCTTTCTCAGGAGCAGATCGAGGCCAATGCCGAGACCTACGTGAGCCAGGCCATGAAGATCCTGGACCCCGAGAAGACCACCATCGTGCACAACGGCGACTGGATCTTGTCGATGGATCTGGCCGGTCTGCTGCAGGTGTGCTCCAAGTTCACCGTCGCCCGCATTCTTGAGCGCGATGACTTTACCAAGCGCTACCAGTCCCAGACGCCGATCGCCCTGCACGAGTTCCTGTATCCCGTGATGCAGGCATACGATTCGGTCATGATTAAGGCTGACGTGGAGATGGGCGGCACCGACCAGCTTTTCAACCTGCTCGCCGGCCGTGAGCTCATGGAGAAGATGGGCATGGAGCCCCAGATCGCGCTCACCATGCCGCTGCTCGAGGGCACCGATGGCGTTCGTAAGATGTCCAAGTCCTACGGTAACTACATCGGCCTGACCGACGCGCCCAAGGACATGTTCGGCAAGACCATGTCCATCCCCGACGAGATGATCGGCAAGTACTACCGCCTGGCGAGCTCGCTCACCCCGGCCGAGGTCGACAAGATCGACGCTGCCCTGGCCGATGGTTCTGCCGACCCCTACGAGCTCAAGCGCGCTCTGGGCCGCGACCTGTGCGACACCTACCACGGCGTCGGTGCCGGCGACGAGGCTCAGGCCGAGTTCGACCGCGTGTTCAAGGAGGGCCAGCTCGCCGACTTCCCCGAGAAGCATGTCGAGCTGACCGTTAACGACGAGGGCCAGATCTACCTCGCCGGCTTGCTCAAGGACCTGGGTCTTTCGGCGAGCGCCGGCCAGGCTCGTCGCGATATCGACGGCGGCGGCGTCAAGATCAACGGCAAGGCCGTGGCTCCCAAGAGCTATAATATCGATCCCAGCGCCCTCAAGCTGGGCGACACCCTCTCCGTAGGCAAGCGCAAGGGCTTCAAGCTGATCTAACGAGCGAGTTGACCTCACAAGTGCAACAAGGCCGCAGCCGGGATTCCCGACTGCGGCCTTTTTTGGTTACGACGATCCCTTGGGGACGGAGGGATCATTTGGCGGTGCCGTTAAGCGGAAGGGGTGTTAGCGGGGCTTCCTTTTGGGCATACAATGGCTATTGGTTTGCTGCGGTGAAGGTCTGTCCGCTCCGCAGCTTTTTTCTACGGTTAAAGGAGTATGTATGTCCGTTGAGGTCATGAGGTCTGTGATCGATGCTGCCGAGGGGCGCGTGCCCGTCGACACGCTGTTTACCAATGCGCAGATCGTCGACGTGTATGGCCAGCGTGTGGCGCCCGGTAGCGTTGCCGTCAAGGACGGTGTGATCGTCGGCGTGCTCTACGATGGTCGCGACGATGCCGCTGGCACCTACGAGGCAACTGAGGTCATCGACTGCCAGGGTCGCTATCTCGCTCCCGGTTTTATTGACGGGCATCTGCATATCGAGTCTTCGAACATCCGCCCTGCCGAGTATGCGCGCATGGCGGCGACGCGCGGTACTACCGCCGCCATTGCCGACAGCCACGAGATTGCCAATGTTGCCGGTCTCGACGGCTTGCGCTTTATGATCGAGGACGGCCGCCGCGCACCCATCTCCATCAAGTACATGATGCCTTCGTGCGTGCCCGCGCTGCCCGACGAGCAGGCCGGTGCCGTTATTTCGGCTGCCGATATGCAGGCGTTTTTTGCCGAGCATCCAGGCGATGTCTTTGGTCTGGGCGAAATGATGAACCTGCCGGGCGTCTTTATGGCCGACCCCGAGACCTGTGCTCGCATCGATGCTGCCAACCAGACGCCGTCCAAGCAGGTCGACGGCCATGCGCCGCTCGTTGCCGGTAAGGACCTCAACGCCTATGCCGCAGCGGGCATTATCGCCGACCACGAGTCGACGATTCCCGAGGAGGCGCTCGACAAGCTATCCCGCGGCATGTATGTGATGCTGCGTGAGGGCACGTGCAGCCACGACCTGGCCAATTTGTCCCCGATGCTGCTGGAGAATCCCGCGCGCGCCCGCCGCTGCTGTTTTGCGACTGACGACCGTGCTCCCTCCGATGCGCTTTCGACCGGTATGATCGACAACGCCTGCCGCGTGGCTATCGAGGCCGGTATTGACCCCGTGGTTGCCATCTCTATGGCGTCCCTTTCTACGGCCGAGGCGTTTGGTCTGGACCACGGTTGTCGCGACCCGCACGAGCTCCGCGGCGCAATCGCCCCGGGCAAGCGCGCTGACCTGCTGTTGCTCGATGACCTGACGTTTGCTAAGGCTCCGCATCGCGTATATGCCGCCGGTGCCCTGGTGGCGCAGGACGGCACCTTTGTGGGCGAGATTGCACCCGAGATGGCCGAGGTTGCGGCCCTTGCCGATGAGCTGCGTGCTTCCGTTAAACTGCCGAAGCTATCGCTCGACGTGTTCGACTATGCCTTTAAGCCGGGCGAGGCTGTGATTGACGTGGTGCCGGGTAAGGCCATCACGGGTATGGTTCGTCCTGAGACTGACGAGGACTTGCGCCGCATTATGCTGATTGAGCGCCATGGCCGTGGCGTGTCGCTGCAGGCCGAGGGCGCCGACGGCGACGGCCCCGCGGGTCTGGGCTTGGTCGGCAAGCATATCGGCCGTGGTTGGGTGCGCGGCTTTACCATCACGGGCGGCGCCATTGCCTCCACGATCGGCCACGACTCGCACAACGTGTGCGTGGTGGGCGACAATGCGGCGGATATGATGGCTGCCGTTGAGGCCGTGGGCCAGGGCGGCCACGTGCTGGTGCGCAACGGCGAGGTCGTGGCGCGCATTCCGCTGGCGCTCGGCGGCCTGATGAGCGAGGGCGCTGCCGAAGACGTTGCGGCGCAGCACGACGACTTTATGGTCAAGGCGCGCGCCATGGGTATTGAGCCGCCGCTCGACCCCATCATGGGCATCATCTTCCTGCCCCTGCCGGTCATCCCGACGCTCCGCATCCGCCCCGAGGGCATGTTCGACGTCACAACCTTCACCTACGCCGACTAGTCATCGGGGACGTTCTTAAACGACTAGTCATCGGGGACACTCTTTGGCGGGCTGCCTGACGTCGCGACCGTGGGGCCTCTGGCGCGCGTGAGCTATTTGCTAGGTCCTTGTAACGTTTGCGCCCGCGGAGTCTTATTTGAGCTCCCTTTGGGTACGTTGGAATCGGATACGCGTTTGATTCCAACAAGCCCGAAGGGAGCTTTTCTATGTTTAAACTGATTGCATCCGATATGGACGGCACACTGCTTGACGAAAACGGCCAGGTGCCTCCTGAGACCTACGAACTGATTCTGGCGCTACACGAGCATGGCGTGCATTTCGCTGCATCGTCAGGTCGTCGCTACGATCGCCTGTGCGAGTTCTTTGCGCCCGTTCGCGACAAGATGGACTTTGTCGCCGCTAACGGCGCCCAAGTCTACGCCGACGGTAAGATGGTAGACCGTGAGGTGTATTCCCACCTGGCGATTCGAAGGCTCGCCCAAGCCGTCAGGACGTTTCCCAATCTGCATCTTGCGCTCTTTGACCGAACCAAGTCCTTCCTGCTCGATGACGAGTGCAAGTTCGTGCGTGAGGTCGATAAGGACCTTCCCAATGCCGAGCGCATTTGGGAGCTGCCCGATCCCAGCGTAAATATCATCAAGGCGAGTATCTTTTGCGATGACTGTGCCGTTATGGACAGTGCCTACGTACTGCAGCGCGAGCTTGGCCAGCTCTTTACCTTTGCGCCTTCTGGAAACGCATGGATCGATGCCATGCAGCCCGGTGTGTCGAAAGCCTCGGGAATCGAGCAGCTCATGGAGCACTATGGCGTCGAACGCGACGAGGTCATGGCGTTTGGCGACTCGATGAACGACTACGAGATCATTCGCTTTGTCGGCACGGGCTGCGCGATGGAAAACGCGCGTCCCGCGCTCAAAGCGGTGGCCGATCGCGTGGTGGGTTGTAATCGCGACCACGCCGTCCAGCAGGAGCTCCGTCGCGTGCTGGAGAGTCTCGCTTAATTCGGCAGATGGGGACAATCCTTGCAGCGCCCCGCGAAGAGTGCCCCCAACGACTACTGTGACCAGGGTAGCTAAAAAGCCCCGTCCCAAATTAGCTACCCTGCCGGGTTGCTGCTGCTAGGCGAGGGCGTCCATGATGGTGCGGGCGACGCCGTCATGGTCGTTGTCGTATTCGGTGATGGCGTCGGCGGCGTCGCGGTCCTCGGGCTCGGCGTTGATCATGGCCATGCCGTGGCCCGCTGCCTGCAGCATGGGGATGTCGTTGATGTTGTCGCCGAACGCCCAGGCGTCGGCGAGACGCTCGCCCAGGTGCTCGCATAGCCACGTGAGGGCCGTTCCCTTGGTGGTGCCCGCGCCCATGACCTCGATATTCATGGCGTACGAACGCGTGACCTCAATGCCTCCGAGCGTGTCGAGCTCCGCCGCGATGGCGTCGCGATCGGCTGGGTCGTGCCAGTACATGGCGATGCGTTCGAGCGTCTCGACCTCGTCGATCTTGCTGTCGATATCTATGTCGATCGGTGTTCGTGTGCGCTTGAGCGAAGCCGCGATGTGGGGGTCGCCGCCGCAGAATTCGTCCAGGCGCGTGTAGAGCGAGCGGGGGAGGAAGCACTGCCCGTCCGCGAAGATATCGAAGGTGACGTCATGGCCGGCGGCAATGCTATGGACGCGGTGGGCGATGGCGCGGTCGAGCGGTCGGCTCAAAATGCGCGTAGCACGTGAGGTATCGGTGGGCACATCGTCGTCGAGCTGCCAGACGCTGGCACCGTTGGCGCAGACGGCATAGTGCACGGCGGGATGGGCGAGGATGGGCTCAAAGACGCCCGACAGCGGACGTCCCGTGCAGGGCACAAATTCAATCCCGCGTCGAGCGAGTTCGTCGAGCATCGCCCAGGTGGCGTCGCTCATCTGCTTATCACTCGTCAGCAGCGTTCCATCCATATCGGAAAACACAATCATTCGCTGCGATCCTTTCTACTGGCATAAAAAGCGT
>UQRW01000013.1 GCA_900543515.1 uncultured Collinsella sp. | reverse complement strand
GTTCGCGCCCGTTTTTTATAAGAGCTGCGATTGCCGGCTCTCTGTTCACAGAAAATATATGAACAGATGTTCGATACACATACATCTACCTGCGTGTTTTCTGTCGAAAAACTTTGCTACTCCAAAAACTCAATCGCGTCAAGGCTTTTCTTGCCCAACGGTCGGTACCTGATAAACTATTAGGTTGCGATAACTGGCGAAGCTATGCCTCGCCAACCCACCGAGCATTTCCGTGAAGGAGGAAAAACCTGGTGACCTACGCATACACTGCCACTGAGCGCAAGCGCGTCAGCTTCGGGAAAATCCCGGAGGCCATGGAGCTCCCCAACCTTATCTCTGTTCAAAGGGAATCCTTTGAGCGTTTTAAGGACGAGGGCCTTCGTGAGGCGTTCAAGGAATCCAGCCCCATCCAGAGCCAGAACCATGTTCTCGAGGTTACCTTCGGCGAGCATCAGTTCGGCGACCCCGCGCACACCGTCGAGGAGTGCCGCGAGAAGGACATGACCTATCAGGCCCCGCTTCTGACCGACGTCCGTCTCACCAACAAGGAGACCGGCGAGATCAAGGAGCAGCTCGTCTTTATGGGCGACTTCCCCATGATGACCGATCAGGGCACCTTCATCATCAACGGTACCGAGCGTATCGTCGTCTCGCAGCTCGTCCGTTCCCCGGGTGTGTACTACAGCTCCGAGATGGATTCGGGCAAGCAGATCTACAAGGCCCAGATCATCCCGTCCCGCGGTGCCTGGCTCGAGTTTGAGGTCGACAAGCGCGACCAGCTCATGGTCTCCATCGACCGTAAGCGCAAGCAGAGCGCCACGATGTTCCTGCGCGCCCTTGGCATCGCCGTCACCAACGACGACATCATCGAGCTGCTCGGCAACTCCGATGTGATCAAGCGCACCCTGGAGCGCGACACCGCCCTCACTCGCGAGGACGCCCTCATCGAGATCTACCGTCGCCTGCGCCCGGGCGAGCCTCCCACCGTGGACGCTTCCCGCAGCCTGCTCGAGGGCCTGCTCTTTAACCCGCAGCGCTACGATCTGGCCCGCGTCGGTCGTTACAAGGTCAACAAGAAGCTCAACCTCACCACCGAGGAAGAGGTCACGGTGCTCACCGACGAGGATATCGTCGCGACGCTGCGCTACCTGCTGTCCCTCGCTGCCGGCGAGCAGGGCTTCAAGGTCGACGACATCGACCACTTCGGCAACCGCCGTATCCGCACCGTCGGCGAGCTCGTCGCCAACCAGTTCCGTATCGGCATGAGCCGTATGGAGCGCGTCGTCCGTGAGCGCATGAGCTCCCAGGACATCGACGAGATCACCCCGCAGTCGCTCATCAACATCCGTCCGATCGTGGCTTCCATCAAGGAGTTCTTCGGTTCCTCGCAGCTCTCGCAGTTCATGGACCAGGCGAACCCCCTGACCGGTCTGACCCACAAGCGCCGTCTGTCCGCACTCGGCCCTGGTGGTCTTGCCGGCCACAAGTCCGGCTCCAGCCGCCGCACCAACGTGCCGACGGCCGTCCGCGACGTTCACAATTCGCACTACAGCCGCATGTGCCCGATCGAGACCCCCGAAGGCCCCAACATCGGCCTGATCGGCTCGCTCGCCCTCTACGCCCGCGTCAACGAGTATGGCTTCATCGAGGCCCCGTTCCGTCGCGTCGAGAACGGCGTTGCCACCGATCAGATCGACTGGATGACCGCTGACGAGGAAGAGAAGCACGTCATCGCGCCGGCCAACACGCCGCTCGATCCCAAGACCAACGAGTTCATCACGACCGATGCCGAGGGTAAGATCGTCCGTCCGCACACCGTGATCGCCCGTACCCGCGACTTCGACGGCTCCTTCGGCGCTCCCGCCGACGTGCCCGTCGAGGACGTCGACTACATGGACGTCTCGCCGCGTCAGATGCTCTCCGTCGCAGCCACGCTGATCCCGTTCCTTGAGCACGATGACGCCAAGCGTACGCTGATGGGCGCCAACATGCAGCGTCAGGCCGTGCCGCTGGTTCACCCCGCCGCTCCCTATGTCGGTACCGGCATGGAGCGTCGCGCCGCTCTGGACTCCGGCGAGGTCACCCTGGCCAAGAACGCCGGCGAGGTCATCTTTGCCGACGCCGCCAAGATCATCGTCAAGCATGCCGGCGGCATGGACGAGTACCACCTGGCCAAGTACCAGCGCTCCAACCAGTCCACCTGCATCAACCACCGTCCGCTCGTTCGCGTTGGTGACACCGTTGAGCAGGGCGAGCCTCTGGCCGACGGTCCTTCGACCGATCACGGCGAGCTCGCACTGGGTCAGAACCTCACCGTGGCCTACATGCCGTGGGAAGGCTTTAACTACGAGGACGGTATCGTCGTGTCCGAGCGCCTGGTGGCCGAGGACCTGCTGACGACCATCAACATCACCCGTCACGAGATCGACGCCCGCGACACCAAGCTCGGCCCCGAGGAGATCACCCGCGAGATCCCGAACCTCTCCGAGGACATGCTTGCCAACCTCGACGAGGACGGCATCATCCGCATCGGCGCCGAGGTCGGCCCTGGCGACATCTTGGTCGGCAAGGTCACGCCTAAGGGCGAGAGCGCTCTGACCGCCGAGGAGCGCCTGCTGCGCGCCATCTTCGGTGCCAAGGCCCACGACGTCCGCGACACCTCCCTTAAGATGCCTCACGGCGCTTACGGCCGCGTCATCGACGTCGTCCGCTTTAGCCGCGAGAACGGCGACGACCTGGCCCCCGGCGTCAACGAGCAGGTGCGCGTCTACGTCGCCCAGCGTCGTAAGATCCAGCAGGGCGATAAGATCGCCGGCCGCCACGGCAACAAGGGTGTTATCTGCAACGTTCTGCCGGTCGAGGACATGCCCTACATGGCTGACGGTACCCCGATCGACGTTATCCTCAACCCGCTGGGCGTTCCTTCGCGTATGAACGTCGGCCAGCTGCTCGAGTGCCACCTTGGCTGGGCTGCTGCGTGCGGTTGGGATACCGAGCAGGCCGACTCCGACAAGTACGTCCCCGGTCCGTTCTTCACCGCCACGCCTGTCTTCGACGGCGCCAAGGAGGATGAGATCGCCGAGGTCATTCGTCGTGCCAACAAGAACATGCTCAACAAGGCCACCGCTGCCTTTGGCGATCACATGCGTCCCGAGTTCGTCACCCAGCTTGACGAGCGCGGCAAGACCCGTCTGTTCGACGGCCGCACCGGCGAGGAGTTCCGCGAGCCCATTACCGTGGGTACGTCCTACATCCTCAAGCTCGGCCACATGGTCGACGACAAGATCCACGCCCGTTCGACTGGCCCTTACAGCCTGGTTACCCAGCAGCCTCTGGGCGGCAAGGCCCAGTTCGGCGGCCAGCGCTTCGGCGAGATGGAAGTTTGGGCACTGTACGCATACGGTGCTTCCAACGTCCTGCAGGAGATCCTGACCGTCAAGTCCGACGATACCGTGGGCCGCGTCAAGACTTACGAGTCCATCGTCAAGGGCGAGAACGTTCCGGTTCCGGGTATCCCCGAGTCCTTCAAGGTTCTCGTCAAGGAGATCCGTTCCCTCGCGCTGGACATCGAGCCCATGCACGATGCCGACGAGGACGCCTCCGCCCCTGTGACCGCCGAGGAGACCTCTGCTCTCGACGACCTGGCTGCGCTCGCCGGCGTTGACGCCGACGTCGAGGCCCAGGATGCCGAGACCGCCGAGGCACCCGAGGCTGTCGCCGCCACGACCACTGATAAGGAGTAGTTGACTGTGGCAGATTTCGAAGCTACTGATTTTGACTCGGTAAAGATCTCCCTTGCCTCCGCCGACCAGATCCGTTCCTGGTCGCACGGTGAGGTCAAGAAGCCGGAGACCATCAATTACCGTACCCTCAAGCCCGAGAAGGACGGCCTGTTCTGCGAGAAGATCTTCGGTCCCGCCAAGGACTGGGAGTGCTCCTGCGGCAAGTACAAGGGCATCCGCTTTAAGGGCATCGTCTGCGAGCGCTGCGGCGTCGAGGTCACCTCGGCCAAGGTGCGTCGCGACCGCATGGGCCACATCGAGCTCGCCGCACCCGTGTCCCACATCTGGTACTTCAAGAGCCCCACGAGCTTCCCGATGAGCCGTATGCTCGACATCAAGTCCAAGGACCTCGAGAAGGTTCTGTACTTTGCCAGCTACATCATCACCGAGGTTGACTACGAGGCTCGCGAGGCCGACGCCGACGACCTGCGCGAGGAGCTCGCCGCCGATCTGGAAGAGATCGATGCCGAGTGCGCCCGTCAGATCGAGTCCCTCAAGGAGCAGGGCGACCCCGAGAACTTTGACGAGTTCTCCGACGAGGAGCCGCTGACCCCCGAGGAGATCGCCTCTGGCATCGTCGACATCGAGGAAGAGTGCAAGGACGAGAAGCAGCTCCGCACGGACGCCTTCAACGCCTTCATGAAGCTCACCGAGCGCGACCTCATCTCCGATGAGCCGCTGTTCCGCGAGATGACCCGTTACTACTCCATGTACTTCAAGGGTGGTATGGGTGCCGAGGCTGTCCGCGACCTGCTCGCTGCCATCGACCTCCCCTCCGAGGCCGAGAAACTCAAGGCCATCATCGCCGACGAGGATTCCCAGAAGCAGAAGCGCGAGAAGGCCGTCAAGCGCCTTGAGGTCGTTGACGCCTTCCTGAAGGGCGGCAACAGCCCCGCGAACATGATCCTGGACGTCATCCCGGTCATTCCGCCCGATCTGCGCCCGATGGTCCAGCTCGACGGCGGCCGCTTCGCCGCGTCCGACCTCAACGACCTGTATCGCCGCGTGATCAACCGCAACAACCGACTCAAGCGCCTGCTCGACCTGGACGCCCCCGCGATCATCGTGAACAACGAGAAGCGCATGCTCCAGGAGTCCGTGGACGCCCTGTTCGACAACGGCCGTCGTGGTCGCCCGGTCTCTGGCCGTGGCGGTCGCCCGCTCAAGTCGCTCGCCGAGGCCCTCAAGGGCAAGCAGGGTCGTTTCCGTCAGAACCTGCTGGGTAAGCGTGTCGACTACTCCGGCCGTTCGGTTATCGTTACCGACCCCAAGCTGCTGCTGCACCAGTGCGGTCTGCCCAAGACCATGGCGCTGGAGCTCTTCAAGCCCTTCGTCATGAAGCGCCTGGTCGAGCTTGGCAAGGTCGAGAACATCAAGGGCGCCAAGCGCGCTATCGACCGCGGTGCCACCTTTGTGTGGGATATCCTCGAAGAGGTCATCGACGGCCGCGTCGTGCTGCTCAACCGTGCACCGACCCTGCACCGTCTGTCCATTCAGGCCTTTGAGCCGGTGCTGGTCGAGGGCAAGGCTATCCACCTGCACCCGCTGGTCTGCTCGCCCTTCAACGCCGACTTCGACGGCGACCAGATGTCTGTTCACGTGCCGCTGTCCAGCCAGGCTCAGGCCGAGGCCCGCGTGCTCATGCTCTCTGCGAACAACCTGCGCTCGCCGGCATCCGGCAAGCCGGTCAACATCCCCTCGCAGGACATGATCATCGGTGTGTACTACCTCACCCAGGTCCGCGACGGTCTGCCGGGCGAGAACCACGTGTTCGCCAGCTTCGACGACGCGCTGCACGCCTATGACTGCCGTTCCGAGGTCGACATGCAGGCCAAGATCCAGGTCCGCGTGTCCGCTGCCGACGCCAACGTCATCAACGAGGACGGCACCCGTATCTTCCGCGTCAAGAACGGCAAGAACGAGTTTGTCGACTACGACGTCACCGGCAACAAGACCGCGCGCTTCGAGACCTCTATCGGCCGCATCATCTTCAACCGCCAGTGCCTGCCCGAAGACTACGAGTTCATGAACTACAAGATGGTCAAGGGCGACGTTGCCAAGCTGGTTGCGGACTGCTGCGATCGTTACCCCGAGGCCAAGGTCGGCCCGATCCTCGACGCCATCAAGTACTCCGGCTTCCACTACGCTACCCGCGCCGGCCTCACCATCTCGGTGTGGGACGCTCTCATCCCTGCCGAGAAGCAGGAGCTGCTCGACCGCGCCCAGGCCAACGTCGACCAGATCAACGAGTACTTCGAGGAGGGCTTCATCAACGAGACGGAGCGCCACATCGAAGTCGTTAACGAGTGGACCGCTTGTACCGATAAGGTTGCAGCGCTCATGCTCGACATGTTCGACGAGGAGAACCCGCTGTACATGATGGCCGACTCCGGCGCCCGTGGTTCTAAGACCCAGCTGCGTCAGCTCGGCGGTATGCGTGGCCTGATGGCAGACATGTCCGGCGAGACGATCGACCTTCCCATTAAGGCGAACTTCCGCGAGGGCCTGCTGCCGCTCGAGTACTTCATTTCGACCTACGGCGCCCGTAAGGGCCTGGTCGATACCGCATCCCACACCTCGGACTCTGGTTACCTGACCCGTCGTCTGGTCGACGTGGCCCAGGACGTCATCGTCCGCGAGGAGGACTGCGGTACGCACGAGGGCGTCACCTACAACCTCATCATCCCCGGCACCACTGACCTCAACACCGACCTCGTCGGCCGTTGCTTCATTGAGGACGTCGTGGCTCCCGATGGCACCGTGCTCTTTGAACAGGACGGCTACATCGAGAAGGTCGCCGACATCCAGAAGATGGTCGATGCGGGCCTCAAGAAGGTCAAGCTTCGCGCGCTGCTCACCTGCCGCTCCAAGTACGGCGTGTGCCAGAAGTGCTACGGCTGGGATCTTTCCACCCGTCGTCCGGTCGCCATCGGTACCGCGGTCGGCATTATTGCCGCCCAGTCCATCGGCGAGCCCGGTACGCAGCTTACGATGCGTACCATTCACTCCGGCGGCGTCGCTGGCGTCGACGATATTACGCAGGGTCTGCCTACGGTCAGCCGTATGTTCGATATCGTCGGCAACGTCAACGAGAAGATTCTGGGTCGCGAGGCCGAGCTGGCCCCGTACTCCGGCCACCTCTCGATTAAGCCCGAGAAGTCCGAGTACGTGCTGACGCTCACCGACTCCGAGGATCACACCCGTGTCCTCGACGAGCGTCGCGTTCCCGCTTCGGTGCGCTTCATGCCCGAGATCGAGGACGGCTGCGAGGTTCGCGCCGGCGACCAGATCACCAAGGGCTTCGTCAACTTCCGCAACCTGCGCAAGCTGACCGACATCGAGTCGACGATGCACACCTTCGTCGAGAGCGTCAAGGACGTCTACACCAGCCAGGGCGTCGACCTGAACGACAAGCACATCGAGGTGCTCGCACGTCAGATGCTGCGTCGCGTTCAGATCACCAACCCCGGCGACTCCAAGTACCTGCTTGGTCAGTACGTCGACCGCTACGAGTTCGCCGACGAGGTCGAGCGCGTTGCCCGTCTGGGCGGTCAGGCTCCCGTGGCCGAGCCCGTCATCCTGGGTACGCTCAAGGTCGCGTCCAACATCGACTCCTGGCTGTCGAGCGCTTCGTTCATCCGTACTGCCGGCGTCCTTACCGAGGCTGCCATTGAGGGCAAGGTCGACCACCTGCTCGACCTTAAGTCCAACGTCATCGTCGGTAAGAAGATCCCGGCTGGTACCGGCCTCAAGCCGTACGCTAACGCCAAGCTGACGTATCGTACGGCCGACGGCTACGTGGACATCGACGGCCCGGCTTCGCCCAACGCCAAGTCGCTGCCCGAGTGGGCTCCTGTGGAGCTCAAGGACCTGGACGAGCAGCTCCCGCAGCAGCTCGACTGGGCCGGCTACGACGAGTTCGGTGGTGCTGACGGTTCGTTCACCCGCAACGGCCACACCATCTCCGCCGAGAAGGCTCGCCTGTACCTGTTCGACGACCTGGGCGTGTCGCAGCGCTGGACCAACAAGTTCAGCGAGGTCGGCATCGAGACGGTCGGCGACCTGGTCGGCAAGTCCGAGGAGGATCTGCTGCGCATCGATGGCATCGGTGCCAAGGCGATCGAGGAGCTCCGTGACGGTCTGGAGGCCCACGACCTGCTCTACATCCTCGAGAACAACGACGACGTTGCCGACGAGGAAGACCTCTCGCAGCTGCTGCAGATGGTCTTTAGCCCCGACGGTCCGGACGACATCCTGCTGGGCACCTCCGCTGCGCCGACGCATCACGCCGACGCCGACGAGGAGCTCCTGGGCGCCCCGATCGACGACAAGAAGGCTCCCGCCAACGGTGCCATCAACGAGGACATGGCTTCCCTCGACGAGCTGCTCAACCAGCTCGTGGACACCGACGACGCCGAAGAGGCCAAGGACAACGACGAGGAGTAATTTCCTAGTACGTTAACCGCCCTTCCAAAGACCCGCTTCTCAACAGGGGAGCGGGTCTTTTTTGGTGAAGAAAACCTGCCAAAAGGGGATAGGTTTATTTTGGTAGGTTATTCCTGCTTGAATTTGAAACATTTCGTTCGGCCAGAGCGTATCTATGGTGAGGGCCTCAGCAAGAAACATCAGCATCACCGGGAGGTGATTATGGAAGAACAAGCATTTAGACAGGCGGTCGAGGATCACCGTGATGTCGTGTTTCGAATCGCATTGACGTACCTGCGCGATTGTGCCGACGCCGACGATGTTGCCCAGGATGTCTTCCTTAAGCTGCTTAAAAGCGATGGACATTTTGAGAGTTGGGAGCATCTTCGCCGCTGGCTTATCCGGGTCACGATCAATGAATGCAAATCGCTCTTTCGAAAGCCATGGAGGCGTGTGGAGGATATTGAGAACCTGGCCGATTCGCTTTCGGCGGCGCAGGATGAGACCAAGGCGGTCTTGTCAGACGTTATGCGACTTCCGGAGCGATTCCGCGTTCCCATCGTGCTCTATTACTATCTGGGCTTTTCGACCTCAGAGATTGCCGAGTTGTTGCATGTACCAGCCGCGACCGTTCGAACGCGTTTAGCCCGTGGTCGATCGAAGCTCAAATTCATCCTAGAGGAGGGCGACCGTGAAATCCAATCAAATCAAGCAGGCCTTCGAGTCCATCCAAGCCGATAGCGACCTTGCAGATCGCGTCCTAAATACCGCTGCGGGTGAGCCGCTTCATCGAAAGGGCCACGCGAAGCCTCTCTATGTTGCCGTAATCGGATGTCTTGCCGGAGTTTTGGCGACTGGAGGGGTCGCCTACGCCGTTGTCAATTCCGGCTATTTTGCCTCAGCCTGGGGAAACCACGGCAACGGGGATTCCATTACCTGGACCAACGGTGGCTCATCGGGGACTCAATATACCTACACCAGAGAGTTTGGTGACGGTATCGCGCCCCAAAGCCTGGAGGGCGCAGTCCAGAAGGTTGATCTGTCCGTCGAGGGTAATGGCTATACGCTCGATATCCATGAGATGGCTATTGACCAAAACGGCTGCGGAGCCGTGACGTTTACGTTGTCCAATCCAAATGGCGTTAACTACTACAAGCCGGCAGCAGAGACAGGCGAACTTGTTCTCTATGGTGAAGAAGAACAAGGCATCGGCACGCCAAGCATGAACTTCGGCGAGGAATGGGCTGACACACGCTGCACAATTGATAAGGACACATCAAGCGACACGGTCATTAACGGCACGATGTACTTTGCCTCGTGGGATCGCGAGCGAGATTTGGGACATGCGGTCACCTGGAATATCAGCTGGACGGAGGGCAAAGGTGAGGATGCGAAGGTGATCGAGGTATCGACGCCAGAGTTTAACGTCGGAGCGCACGTCGATACAAAGGAACTCCGCTCCGATGACTCGCCTCTCGAGATCAGTCCGTTTTCCATCCAGACGCATATCGATGATCTGGGCTATGAAGCAGTTGATCATAAACTGACCGTCACCTACAAGGATGGATCGGAGCAGATTATCGAAGATGACGACGCAGGGGTGTTCAACTTCTATGTTTCGCTGGCACGCAATAGCGGAGAGAACAACTGGGTGCCAACGAAGTTGATTGATGTCGACCAAGTGGTCTCGGTAACCCTTGAGGGCACGAGATACACATCAGCAGGAGAGACCGAAACAGAAGTACCCTTTGCCATCGTCTATTCGTAAGATTTGGGGCCGCTTCCTACTAGGGGAAGCGGCCTCTTTTGCGGTAAATGGGCGGTTAAAGCGAGCGGTATTCGTCTGAATTTCGGAAGTATGCGGCAAAATCTTGATAGGCCGCCCGGCCCGGGAATCCGCCCCCGCGCACAGGAGGGGATTCCTTTTGTGTAGGCTTTGCGGAAATATGGCTATTTTGGGATACGCCCGGCGGCGTGGTCTGTTGACGGCACAGCTAACGCCACGTATCCTATCGAACTGCGTGTTTCGTAGGGGGATGCTGACCCCTCGATTCAAGCCGTTGCACTTTACAGAAAGCTGGAATCATTCGAGAAGGAGTACGCTTTGCCTACTATTAACCAGCTGGTTCGCCAGGGCCGTCGTTCCGTGCCCAAGAAGTCCAAGAACGCTGCTCTGCAGCACAACTCCCAGAAGCGCGGCGTGTGCACCCGCGTCTTCACCACGAGCCCCAAGAAGCCGAACTCGGCTCTTCGTAAGGTTGCCCGTGTTCGCCTCGTCAACGGCATCGAAGTTACTGCTTACATCCCGGGTGAGGGCCACAACCTGCAGGAGCACTCCATCGTGCTCGTCCGCGGCGGTCGTGTCCGTGACCTCCCTGGTGTCCGTTATCACGTCATCCGTGGCGCCTACGACGCTGCTCCGGTCCAGAACCGTATGCAGGCCCGTTCCAAGTACGGTGCTAAGCGCCCCAAGGCTAAATAAGCCAGATAACGTTTTGATACTTTCGCCGTGTGCCGCCTAAGGGCCGCACGGTAGACACTTAAGGAGATTTCACATGCCGCGTCGTGCAGCAGCTAATCGTCGTGAGGTTCAGCCTGACGCCGTTTACAACAACCGCCTGGTGACTCAGCTCATCAACAAGGTCCTTCTTGACGGCAAGAAGGCCACCGCTGAGCGCATCGTTTACACCGCTTTCGAGATCGTTGCCGAGAAGTCCGAGGGTGGCGACGCTCTCGCTACCTTCAAGAAGGCTATGGACAACGTCAAGCCCACGCTCGAGGTTAAGCCCAAGCGTGTCGGTGGCGCTACCTATCAGGTCCCGATGGAGGTCAACTCCCGTCGTTCCACCGCTCTGGGTATCCGCTGGATCGTCAACTTCTCCCGCGCTCGCAAGGAGAAGACCATGGCCGAGCGTCTCGCCAACGAGATCCTCGACGCTTCCAACGGCCTGGGCGCTTCCGTCAAGAAGCGTGAGGACGTCTTCAAGATGGCCGAGGCCAACCGCGCGTTCTCTCACTATCGTTGGTAAGTTTAAGGTAAGGAACTAACATGGCTAAGCCTAAGTACAAGCTTTCCGATACCCGTAACATCGGCATCATGGCCCACATCGATGCCGGTAAGACCACCACGACCGAGCGTATTCTTTACTACACCGGTAAGACCCACAAGATCGGTGAGGTCCATGAGGGCGCTGCCACCATGGACTGGATGGTTCAGGAGCAGGAGCGCGGCGTAACCATTACCTCCGCTGCTACCACGTGCTTCTGGAAGAAGGACGGTACCGACTACCGCATCCAGATCATCGACACCCCGGGCCACGTTGACTTCACCGCCGAGGTCGAGCGCTGCCTGCGCGTCCTCGATGGCGCTGTCGCCGTCTTCGACGCCGTTGCCGGCGTTCAGCCCCAGTCTGAGACCGTTTGGCGTCAGGCTTCTACCTTCAACGTCCCCCGCATCGCCTTCATCAACAAGTATGACCGCGTGGGCGCAGACTTCTTCAACGCTATCGAGACCATGAAGGATCGTCTCGACGCCAACGCCGTGGCCGCTCAGGTCCCGATGGGCGCCGAGGACAACTTCTGGGGCGTCATCGACCTCGTCACCATGACTGCTTGGGACTTCAAGGCCGACGACAAGGGCATGACCTACCCCGAGCCGATGGACGAGATCCCGGCTGAGTTTGCTGACATCGCTGCCACCAAGCGCGAGGAGCTCCTCGACGCTGCTGCCAGCTTTGACGACGAGCTCATGGAGAAGATCCTCATGGAGGAGGACTTCACCGTCGAGGAGCTCAAGGCTGCCCTGCGTAAGGGCGTTCTGGCCAACGAGCTCAACCTCGTCTTCGTGGGCTCCGCCTACAAGAACAAGGGCGTTCAGGAGCTGCTCGACGCTGTCGTCGACTACCTGCCCAGCCCGCTCGACGTTGAGGCCGTCACCGGTACCGATCCGGATACCGGCGAGGAGATCCAGCGTCATCCTTCCTTCGACGAGCCTTTCTCCGGCCTGGTCTTCAAGATCATGACCGACCCGTTCGTCGGTAAGCTCACCTACGTCCGCGTTTACTCCGGCCGCGCCGAGTCCGGCTCCTACGTGGTCAACGCTTCCAACGGTCAGCGCGAGCGCCTCGGCCGCATCCTCGAGATGAACGCCGCCGAGCGTATCGACCGTGACGACGCTGCCGCCGGCGACATCGTCGCTTGCGTCGGCTTCAAGAACTCCACCACCGGTGACACCCTGTGCGCCGAGGGCAAGGAGATCGTCCTCGAGAAGATCGAGTTCGCTAAGCCCGTTATCGACGTTGCCATCGAGCCCAAGACCAAGGCCGAGCAGGACAAGATGTCCCTGGCTCTGACCAAGCTCGCCGAGGAGGACCCGACCTTCCAGGTGTCCACCAACCACGAGACCGGCCAGACCATCATCGCCGGCATGGGCGAGCTGCACCTCGAGATCATCGTCGACCGTCTGCTCCGCGAGTTCAAGGTTGACGCTAACGTTGGTAAGCCCCAGGTTGCCTACCGCGAGACCGCTGGTCACGACGTCGAGAAGGCTGAGGGCAAGTTCGTCCGTCAGTCCGGCGGTCGCGGTCAGTACGGCCACGCCGTCATCAAGCTCGAGAAGATGGAGGAGGGCTTCGGCTACGAGTTCGTCAACGCTATCGTCGGCGGCGTCGTGCCCAAGGAGTACATCCCGTCCATCGACAAGGGCATCCAGGAGGCCCTGAACACCGGTGTTATCGCCGGCTTCCCGGTCCTCGACGTTAAGGTCACCCTGTTCGACGGTTCTTACCACGAGGTCGACTCCTCCGAGGCCGCCTTCAAGATCGCCGGTTCCATGGCTATCAAGGACGCCCTCAAGAAGTCCGACCCGCAGCTGCTCGAGCCGATCATGGCTGTCGAGGTCGAGACCCCCGAGCAGTACATGGGCGACGTTATGGGCAACCTCTCCGGTCGCCGCGGCAAGATCGAGGGCATGGAGGATCGCAAGAACAGTAAGCTCATCCGTGCCAAGGTGCCGCTGGGCGAGATGTTCGGTTACGCTACCGACCTTCGCTCCCAGACCCAGGGCCGTGCATCCTACACGATGCAGTTCGACTCTTATGAGCCTGCGCCCAAGTCCATCGTGGACGAGGTCATGAGCAAGAACGCCTAAGTTCGAGCTCCCTGTTACGTAATCCTGCGAGAACATCTCTCGCACTCTTTGGAGGTTTAAGTTGGCTACCCAGAAGATCCGCATTCGCCTCAAGGGCTATGATCACGAGGTCGTCGATCAGTCCGCGAAGCTCATCGTCGAGACCGTTCAGAAGACCGGCGCTCGCGTTTCCGGTCCTGTCCCCCTGCCCACCGAGCGCAACCTGTACACGGTTATCCGCTCGCCGCACGTGAACAAGGACTCCCGTGAGCAGTTCGAGATGCGCACCCATAAGCGCCTCATCGACATCCTCGACCCCACCTCGGGCACCGTTGATTCGCTCATGCGTCTCGACCTCCCCGCTGGCGTCGACATCGACATCAAGCTCTAAGCGATATCGCTCATAGCTTAAAGGGCTCCGCTGCCGTTACGGTAGCGGGGCCCTTTTGTTTTGAGTTTAGATTTTGGGATAGCGAATTCGTCTGCCGAGCCGACGGCTGCGGCACCCTATTCGCTCAGGGGGCGCAAGGATGCTTCTTCGAAGTGGAAGACGCACAAGCCGCTCTCGGTCTCAATGCATGCGCGGCCGCAATCGTCGACCGTTCTAAATATGCCTCGTGCCAGCTCGTCTCCAGCGGGGGAGCGGGCGATAACGTGCTTCCCGATCCAATTAAGGTGGGCGATATATTCGTCGTGGACGGGCGCGAGCGGACCGGCATCTTCTTCCTTGGCGTTGAGGCGCTCTGCCCAGGCATCTGCAGCGTCTATAACTGCGTGATAGACCTCATCGAGGAGCATGTCGACGGCAGGTACGCTCTCGTTGAGATCCGAGAGACCGATTGCCGGCAGGCCGCCATCGGGCACCTCTTGGGGCGCATAGTTCACATTGACGCCAATGCCGCAGACGGCGAAAGGTTTGCCTTCGTTATCGCGTGCGGCCTCGACCAGAATGCCGCCGAGCTTGCGTCCTCGCGCGACAAGGTCGTTGGGCCATTTAAGGCGAATCTCGTTTGCAAGACCCTGCTTTTCGAGTGCTTCGAGCACCGCTAGGCCGCTGACGGCGGCAAGACCAGAGAACTTTGCAGGATTAACGCATGGGCGCAGGACAAGCGAAAGCAATAAGTTGCCGACGGTTGAGTCCCACTTGTGCCCGCGCCGGCCGCGCCCTGCTGTTTGAGCCCGGGCGGCAAGTCCTGTGCCGTGCGGCGCTCCCTGTTTTCCTGCTTCGAGCAGGTCATCGTTGGTCGATCCGGTTACGTCGACTATCGTTAAACGAGAATCCATAACAGCTGCTACCTCCTAAGTAAATAAGGCAATCGCGCAATGGTGTCGAGAGACAGACACAATGTGAAGCCTTTGTCGCATTTGGACAATTTAATGTTAACACGTCAACAACGACTGAAATGCGCTATCCTCTCTTGGTCGATGTAAACACGTCAACAACTCAAAGGAGGTTAGTGATGGGTTTCACGATTCTTGGAACAGGCTCGGCGCTTCCTGCGCGCAGCGTTTCCAATGACGAGCTGTCCGAGTTCCTCGATACCTCGGATGAGTGGATTTATACCCGCACCGGTATCAAGAGCCGCCACGTCTGCACCACTGAGTCACTCGACGACCTTGCCGTAGCGGCGAGCGAGCGGGCGCTTCAGGTATCCGGAATCGACGCGAGACAGCTGGATCTTATCGTCTGTTCGACGACGACGGGCGATCACCTCGTTCCTGCCGAAGCGTGCGCCGTTGCTGAGCGACTAGGCGCGACGTGCCCTGCCTTCGATGTCTCGGCGGCTTGTGCCGGCTTCGTATTTGCGCTCGATGTCGCCGAGGGTTATATCGCCCGCGGTCGCGCCAAGCACGTGCTGGTCGTTGCCGCCGAGCAGATGACGCGCGCGCTCGATTGGACCGACCGTGCCACGTGCGTGCTCTTTGGCGATGGCGCGGGTGCTGCGGTCATAGGGGCTGGGGGAGACAACCCTCTTGCCGTTGAGCTTTCGACAGCGCCCGACGTCGAGACGCTGCGCGTTCCCGGTCTGGTCGGCACCTCGCCGTTTAAGGACTCCGCAGATAGCGCGAGCGTGCTGTCCATGAATGGTCGCCGCGTGTTCAAGTTCGGCGTCAACGCCATCTGCGACACGGTCCATAAGCTTGCGATCGATGCGGGCATTTTGGTCGAAGACATCGATCATTTTGTATTCCATCAGGCTAACGAACGAATCCTGAGCCAGGCGGTCAAGCGCCTGGGCGTGCCGGACGAGCGCGTGGTTCGCACGTTGCGCGAGACCGGCAACATTTCGAGCGCATGCATTCCGCTTGCCCTCGACCGGCTGGCAAACGCCGGTGCACTTCACACAGGCGACACCATCGCCTTGGTTGGATTTGGCGCCGGTCTGGATATAGGTGGCTATCTGCTTCGTTGGAAGTAGTCGCACATAGGAAATAAAAACGCCCTAGGGCACAACCAAAGGAGAACTACCATGGCAGATCAGAAGACCTTCGAGCGCGTTTGCGACGTTATCCGCGAGACCGCCGGCCTTGACGACGTCGATATGAAGCCCGAGTCCACGCTCGAGGAGATTGGTCTCGACAGCCTGGGCACCGTCGAGATCCTCGTCACCGTCGAGGACGAGTTTGGCATCCAGCTCGATACCGAGGAGAACCCCAAGACGGTCGGCGAGTTCGCCGATACGGTCGAGGCGGCATTGGAGAAGTAGAGATGCTCAAGACTCCTCTCTGCGATCTGCTCGGCATCGAAAAGCCCGTGTTCCAGGGCGGTATGGCCTGGATTGCCGATGCCTCGCTGGCGTCCGCAGTGTCCGAGGCGGGTGGCTTAGGCATCATCGCGGCCATGAACGCCGATGCCAACTGGCTTCGCGACCAGATTCATAAGCTGCGCGCCAGGACGGATAAGCCCTTTGGCGCCAACGTCATGCTCATGAGCCCGTTCGCCGACGAGGTCGCCCAGGTTGTGATTGACGAGCGAGTACCGGTCGTCGTGACGGGTGCCGGCAATCCCACCAAGTACATGAAGGCGTGGAACGAGGCGGGCATCAAGGTCATCCCGGTCGTTGCCTCGGTGGCGCTGGCGCGCCTCGTGGCGCGTCGTGGGGCCACGGCGGTTGTTGCCGAGGGCACCGAATCGGGCGGCCATATTGGCGAGACCTCGACGATGGCACTGGTGCCGCAGGTCGTCGATGCGGTCGACATTCCCGTCGTGGCTGCCGGCGGCATTGCCGACGGCCGCGGCATGGCGGCCGCCTTTATGCTGGGCGCCGCCGGCGTGCAGGTGGGTACGCGCTTTCTGATCGCAGACGAGTGCACCGTATCGGAGCAGTACAAGGAGATGGTCCTGAAGGCCAACGACACCTCGACGCGTGCGACCGGCCGCTCGACGGGACACCCGGTGCGTGCCCTCAAGAGCCCCTTTACCAACGCCTACGCTAAGAGCGAGGCGGCGGGCGCAAGCGTCGAGGAGCTCGGGGCCATGGGCACGGGCGCCCTTCGCAAGGCCGCCAAGGACGGTAATTACGAAGAGGGTTCGTTTTTGTGTGGACAGATTGCCGGCATGGTTAGCGAGCGCCAGAGCGCACGTGAAATCGTTGACGATCTGGTCGATGGCGCCGAGCGCGTCCTGAAGGGTGCGTGCGCATGGGTAGCGTAGCGTTTCTGTTTGCCGGCCAGGGTGCCCAACACCCCGCGATGGGCGTCGATCTGATCGAGACATCGCCGGCGGCCGCCGAGGTGTTCGCCATTGCCGACGAGGTGCGCCCGGGGACCAGCGAGCAATGCCGGAGTGCCTCCAAGGAGGAGCTCTCGCAGACCGAGAACACGCAGCCGTGCGTGTTCGTTCACGACCTAGCAGCGGCTGCCGCCCTGCGTGAGCGCGGCGTGGTACCTGCCGCCTGTGCGGGATTCTCGCTAGGCGAGGTCGCCGCGCTCACCTTTGCGGGGGCGTTCGATACGCGAGCGGGCTTTGAGCTCGTGTGCGAGCGCGCGGCGCTGATGGCCGCGGCTGCCGAGCGCCATCCGGGCGGCATGCGCGCCGTCATCAAGCTCGATGCGGCGCAAGTCGAGGGCTTGGCAAAACAGGCCGGCGAGGATTGCTGGCCGGTCAACTACAACAGTCCGCAGCAGACGGTTGTTGCCGGAGCGCCCGAGGCGCTGCAGGAGCTCGACGTCCTAGTAAAAGAGGCTGGCGGCCGGGCCATGAAGGTCGCGGTGTCGGGTGCATTCCATAGCCCCTATATGGCCGAGGCGACTGAGGGACTGGCGACGTATATCCAAGCCGGCCACGCGCCGTCTCCGCTGCTGATTCCGGTCATGGCAAACATGACGGCGGCGCCCTATCCGGCGGACCCCCAGACGGCATCGGATGTCTTGGCCAATCAGGTGAGCAATGCCGTGCGCTGGGTCGATACGCTGCATGCTCTGCAGGATCAAGGCATCGACACATTTATTGAGGTCGGCCCCGGCAAAACGCTGTCCGGCCTGATCAAGCGTACGTTGAGCGACGTTCGTGTGTATTCGTGCGAGACGGCCGAGCAGGTCGCAGCTATTGCCGACGAGCTCGCATAGTCCACAGGGCTGTAACCCGAAAGGAATGACATGGGCAACTTGAACAATGGCGCGCTCGAGCGCAACGACTCACGTCGCGTGGCACTGGTCACGGGCGGCTCGCGGGGTATCGGCCGCGCCTGCGCTATCGGTCTGGCGGAGGATGGCTACGATATCGCCGTCGTCTATGCCGGCAGCGTCGATGCGGCGCGCGAGACGTGCGACGCCTGCGAGGCGGCTGGCGCCACGGCGCGCTCATATCAATGTGACGTGGCCGACCCCGCTGCCGTCAACGCGTGCGTGGAAGCGGTCCTCAACGACTTTGGCTCCATTTGGGCGCTCGTCAACAACGCTGGCATCACCCGCGATGGCCTGCTCATGCGCATGGGCGATGACGCCTTCGATCGCGTGCTCGATGTCAATCTTAAAGGAACGTTTAACACGACGCGTGCGCTCACCAAGACCTTTATGCGCCAGCGCGGCGGCTGCGTCGTCAACATGAGCTCGGTTGTGGGCCTGATGGGCAATGCCGGGCAGGCCAACTACGCTGCCTCCAAGGCGGGCGTGATCGGCCTGACCAAGGCGGTGGCGCGCGAGCTTGCGCCCCGCGGTGTACGAGTGAACGCGGTCGCCCCCGGGTTTGTCGAGACAGATATGACGGCAAAGCTCTCGGAGAAGGTGTGTACGGTAACCGAGGAGCAGATTCCCCTTAAGCGTATGGCGCAGCCCGAAGAGGTGGCCGGTGTGGTGCGATTTTTAGTGAGCGATGCGGCTGCCTACATTACGGGCGAAGTCATACGCGTCGACGGCGGAATGGCGATGTAGAAACCAGGGCCGAAGAACGGCTTGGATGAGGAGACCATGATGGAACAGAGAGTTGCAATCACCGGCATAGGTGCCGTATCGCCGCTCGGCAACACCGCGCTTGCCACCTGGGCGGCAATGTGCGCTGGCACGTGCGGCATCGGCCCGATTACGCACTTCGATACCGATGCGTTTGCCGTCAAGGTAGCGGCCGAGGTCAAGGGCTTTGACGGCAACGAGTACTTTGGCAAGCGTGATGCAAAGCATCTGGACCCCTGCGTTCAGTTTGCGATGGCGGCTTCGGACGAGGCCATGCGCGATGCGGGCTTTGATGTCGAAGGCGCCATCGATCGAGAGCGCCTGGGCGTCTACGTGGGCTCGGGCGTGGGCGGCATGACGACGCTCGTCGACAACGTCCATACGATTGCCGAACGTGGGCCCCGCCGCGCATCGCCCTATATGATCGCGATGATGATCCCCAACATGGCATCGGGCAATATCGCAATCCGCCACAAGGCAAAGGGCCCGACCCTGCCCGTGGTGACCGCGTGCGCAACCTCGGCCCATGCGGTGGGCGAGGCGTTCCGCGCCATCAAGCACGGCTATGCCGACGCGATCCTCGCGGGCGGCGCCGAGGCTGCAATTATCCCCGATGCCGTTGCGGGCTTTACGTCCTGCCGTGCATTGACCACCAACCCCGATCCCGCGACGGCATGCCGTCCGTTTGATGCAGACCGCGACGGCTTTGTGATGGGCGAGGGCGCCTGCGTGCTCGTGCTCGAGAGCATGGAACATGCGCAGGCGCGCGGTGCGCACATTTATGCCGAGGTCGTGGGCTACGGCAACACCGATGATGCCTATCACATCACGAGTCCTGATCCCGAGGCTGCCGGCATTGCCCGCGCGATATCGCTGGCGGTGACCGAGGGCGACGTCAGGCCTTCCGAGGGTCTCTACATCAATGCTCACGGCACATCGACCAAGCTCAACGATTCGTCCGAGACGGCGGGCATTAAGCGTGCGCTCGGCGAGGACGCGGCGCGCGCCGCGCACGTCTCGTCGACTAAGTCGATGACCGGCCACATGATCGGTGCCACGGGCGCCATCGAGGTCATGGCCTGCGCCATGGCGCTCGAGCAGGGCGTGGTGCCGCCGACCATTAACTACCGCACGCCCGATCCCGCCTGCGATCTTGACTACACGCCCAATCGCGCAGTTCGCGCCGACCTTACCTGGGCGCTTTCGACCAACCTAGGCTTTGGCGGGCACAACGCCGCCATCGCGCTGCGTAGATATACGAGGAGCTAGAGCATGGATTCCAAAAGACTTGCCGAGATAGCCGATGTTATGGAGGACCGCGGCCTCACGCGCGTGCGCGTTGAGGAGCCCGATGGCACCGCGGTCGAACTCGAGCGCGCGAGCGCCGCACAGCCGGTTGCCGTGCCCATGCCCATGCCGAGCGCTATGGCCGCTCCAGTTGCAGCTCCCACAGTCGCGCCTGCCGCACCGGAGCCCGCCGCGCAGACACCTGCCGCCGCACCGGAGCCCAAGGGCACCGAGGTGACCGCTCCCATGGTCGGCGTTTTCTATGCTGCCCCGGCGCCGGGCGACGAGCCGTTTGTGCACGTGGGCTCTAAGGTCAAGGCCGGCGAGACCCTCTGCATTATCGAGGCCATGAAGGTTCTCAACGAGGTGACGGCCGAGGCAGACGGCGAGGTGCTCGAGATTTGCGTGGCCGACGGCGACCTCGTGGAGTTTGGCAGCTGCCTCATGAGGATCGGATAGGTGATATCCATGAACAAAGAAGAGCTCAAGAAGCTGTTACCGCATCGCGAGCCGATGCTTTTGCTCGACGAAGCCGAGCTGGTGGGCGACGAGGCCCACGGCAAGATCACGATTACGGGCGACGAATACTTTTTGCAGGGGCATTTTCCGGGAAACCCGGTGGTCCCCGGCGTGATCCAGTGCGAGATGCTCGCCCAAAACTGCTGCGTGTTGCTGATGGGCGATGAGGAGGCGCGCGGCGCGACGCCGTTCTACACGAGTCTGGACAAGGTGCGCTTTAAGCGTCCGGTGCGCCCGGGCGATACGGTGGATCTGGTGTGCTCCATCACGCGTGCGCGCGGGCCGTTCCGCTTTGCGACGGGTACTGCAAGCGTCAACGGTGAGGTCTGTTGCCGCGCCGACATGTCTTTTGCACTCATGCACGAAAGTTAAGGAAGGCTTCATGTTCGACAAAGTGCTCATCGCCAACCGCGGCGAAGTCGCGGTCCGTGTTATCCGCGCGTGCCGCGATATGGGCATCAAGACCGTCGCCGTTTATTCCACGGCCGATGCGGACGCGCTGCACGTGCAGCTTGCCGACGAGGCGTATTGCATCGGCGGTCCGCGTCTTGCCGAGAGCTACCTCAACGACGATGCTGTGCTCACCTGTGCCGTAAAGTCGGGAGCTAAGGCAATTCATCCCGGCTATGGCTTCTTTTCCGAGAAGGCGAGCTTTGTACGCGACTGCGACAAGTATGGCCTGGCTTTTGTCGGTCCTTCGGCCGAGGTGATCGACAGCATGGGCGACAAGGACGCCGCACGCCGAACGGCTGCCGCGGCAGGCGTGCCCATCGTGCCGGGCTGCGATTTGCTCAAAAGTCCCGAGGAGGCGACGGCCGAGGCCGAGCGCATTGGCTGTCCCGTGCTCATTAAGGCGCGCGCGGGCGGTGGCGGTCGCGGCATTCGCAAGGTCGAGCGCGTGGAAGATGCGGCAAAGGCGTTCATCGAGGCGCGTGCCGAGGGCGAGGCCGTTTTTGGCGACGGCGAGTGCTACATGGAGAAGTTCGTCGCGCCGGCGCACCACGTTGAGGTGCAGATTATGGCCGATAAGCAGGGCCATGTATTTTCGCTCGGCGAGCGCGAGTGCTCGGTGCAGCGTCGCAACCAAAAGCTGATCGAAGAGAGTCCCGCGCCGTGCCTCGACGGACACAACGACATTCGTGCTCGCATGCACAAGGCAGCGCGTGACCTGGCTCGTGCCGTCGGCTACGAAGGAGCCGGTACCATCGAGTTTCTGTATTCGGACGACGGCAATTTCTACTTTATGGAAATGAACACGCGCTTGCAGGTGGAGCATCCGGTTACAGAGTTTGTGACCGATACCGACTTGGTCAAGTGGCAGCTGCGCGTGGCAGCCGGCCAGCCTCTGCCCTTTGAGCAGGAGGACATGCCGGTCCGCAACCACGCCATGGAGTGCCGCATCAATGCCGAAACGCCGGACTTTCTGCCGTCATGCGGAACGGTCACCGCGTTGCGTGTGCCGGGTGGTCCGCGCGTGCGCTGGGATTCCGCCATGTTTACCGGTGCGAAAGTTCCGCCGTACTACGACTCCATGCTCGGCAAGCTCATCGTGTGTGCGCCCACGCGTGACGGCGCCATTCGCAAGATGCGCTCGGCCCTGGGCGAGCTCGTGATTGAGGGCGTGAGCGAAAACAGCGAGCTTCAGCTCGACGTGCTGGCAAACGACGAGTTCTTGTCGGGCATGTACCACACCGATCTGATGGGGCATCTCTATGCTGATGAATAGAAAAGCAAAGACGGTCAACGTCCTCGAGGGGCCGATGACCGAGTCGTGCGCCGAGTTTCCCGCGCGCCACGTGTTTATCAAGTGCCCGGAGTGTCGCCGCGTGATCGATGAAGCACGCCTGCACGACAACCTCGAGGTCTGCCCTCGTTGCGGCAAACACTTTCGCGTGAGCGGTCGCGCGCGCATGCGCATGACGGTCGACGAGGGCACGTTTGAGGAATGGGATGCCAATCTGGCGTCGGAGGACTTCCTCTCGTTTCCCGGCTATGCCGACAAGCTTAAGAGCGTGTGCGAGCGTTCGGGCGAGCGCGACGCCGTTGTGTGCGGCAGGGGCAAAATCTGCGGTTGCGATACCGCGCTCTTCTTTATGGACGCCAACTTTATGATGGGCTCGATGGGTTCCGTGGTGGGCGAGAAGATCTGTCGCACATTTGAGCGAGCGACCGAGCTTGGATTGCCAGTTGTCGGCTTTACCGTTTCGGGCGGCGCGCGCATGCAAGAGGGCGTGACGTCGCTTATGCAGATGGCCAAGATTTCTGCGGCGGTTAGGCGCCACAGCGAGGCGGGCGGTCTGTATATCACGGTGCTCACCGACCCCACGACCGGAGGCGTAACCGCGAGCTTTGCCATGGAGGGCGATATTATCCTGGCCGAGCCCGATGCCCTGACGGCATTTGCCGGCCCGCGCGTGATCGAGCAGAACATGCACAAGCGCCTGCCCAAGGGATTCCAGCGCTCCGAGTTTTTGCTGGAGCACGGCTTTTGCGATGCCGTTGTTCCGCGTGGCGAGATTGCGCTCACGGTAGGCGAGCTGCTGGCACTGCACGAAGGGCACGCGCCCGGCCTGGGGGCACCGCATGAGATCGTGCATACGGGTCGTCGCGGCAAAAAGCTGGGACACTTGTTCAAGCGCTCGACCGCACCAAAAACCGCGCTCGAGATTGTCAAGCAGACCCGCTCGGCAGATCGCGCCACGGCGGGCGAGATGATCTCGCTGGGCCTGGATGGATTTGTGGAGCTGCATGGCGACCGTTACTTTGGCGACGACGCTGCTGTGGTGGCTGGCATTGGCTGGAAAGACGGGCGACCCGTGACGGTTATCGCCGTCGAGCGCGGTACCACGACCAAAGAGCGCATGCGTCGCAACTTTGGTATGGCACATCCCGAGGGCTACCGCAAAGCGCGTCGCCTTATACGCCAGGCCGAAAAGTTTGGTCGACCGGTTCTGTGTCTGGTCGATACTTCGGGCGCGTTTTGCGGCATCGGTGCCGAGGAGCGCGGCCAGGGCGAGGCGATTGCCCAGAATCTCATGGAGATGAGCGGCCTCAAGACGCCGATTGTCTCGGTGGTGACAGGCGAGGGCGGCTCTGGTGGCGCGCTGGCGCTGTCCGTGGCCGACCGCATCCTGATGCTCTCGAGCTCGGCCTATTCGGTCGTGAGCCCCGAGGCCTGTGCGTCGATCCTGTGGAAGGATACCGAGCGCGCGAATGAGGCCGCCGAGGCGCTTAAGCTCACGGCCCCCGATCTGTTGGCGCTCGGCATCATCGACGGCATTGTTGACGATAGGGGCCTGTCGCATGAGGAGATCGCCGGTGCCGTCATGTCCTCGGCATTTGATGCCTTCGATACGCTTGGGCAGCTCGACGACGCGACCCTCACAAACCTCCGCTACGAAAAGTACCGCGCAATCGGTCAGTACCGCACGATGTGACAAAGGGACAGCCCGCATGTCATATTGGGAAAGGCGTTCCATGCTACAAGTTTCTAACACCTCGTTTACAACGACGGTTTCATCAAACGCCATGGCCGTGGTGGACTATCTGTCCAAAAGCATGATGTCGGCGCTGCCGTTTATTGTCTGCGCGGCGTTGTTCCGCACCGTTGCCGTCATTATGGGCGAAGGTATGCTGGGCCTGTGGTCTGCCGATTCCGAAATCTATCGCCTGTTCTACAGTTGGCTCTATAACGCCGGCTACTACTTTTTGCCCATTTATCTTGGTTGGGCGGCCGCCCGCCAGCTCGGTTGCTCGGAGCAGCTAGGCATGATGCTGGGCGGCGTATTGATTGCGCCCGATCTGCTTAAGCTCGTCGATGCCGCATCGACGACGGGGGCATCGATGACTTCCGTGTATGGTCTGCTTCCCGCGCCGGTCAACGATTACACGACGACTGTTATTCCGGTTCTCATCTCGGTGCCCGTGCTATGGCGAGTGGAGTGTTTCTTTAAGCGCGTTATCCCTAAGGCCGTGGCGTTTTCGTTCGTTCCGTTTGCGACCATGCTTGTCATGGTTCCGGTTTCGCTGTGTATTACGGCGCCGGCGGGCAGCTATCTGGGCATGCTGTTGGGCCAGCTTATGTTTATGCTTGGCAATTCCGGTGGCATCGTGTCGCTGCTCACGCTCATGGGGCTTGCCGCGGGTTGGGAGTTTCTTAAGATTGCAGGCGTCAGCAACGTTGTCCTATCGCTTGCCTATGCTCAGTTTATGAGTGTGGGAACGGATTCGTGCATCCTGATCGCCGCGACGATGGCGACGTTCGCCGTTTGGGGCATGCCCTTTGGCGCGTCGCTCCGCGTTGCGGATAAGGACGAGAAGGCACTCATGCTGGGCTATTCAATCTCGGGTATTCTTGGCGGCGTAAGCGAGCCGGCGCTGTACGGTTGCGGCTTTAAATATGGCAGGTGCCTGACGTACATGGCCATTGGCGGCGCCGTCGGAGGCCTTGTTGCGGCCGTGGGCCACGTTACGGCCTATACCATCGGCATGACGAATGTCCTTATGGTCATTGGCTTTGCCACGGGCGGCATCTCGAACCTGCTGTGGTGCTGCGTTGCCGGCGGTGTGGCATTTGCGGTGTCTGCGGCGCTGAGCTACTGCTTTGGCGTGGTGCCGGCGCAGGGACAGGCGGCAGAAGACGGGGCCGATTCACCCGAAACAGTGGCGAGCGCTGCTGAAGTAAGCGCATAAACCTGTGCGACAAAAGGACGATTCTTTTGTCATGCTCCAAGGCCGTGGCCCGTGCGGGCTGCGGCCTCTTTGTATCTGGGAGACAAAGTGGCTACACTACAATCCGTTTGAGCAATAGATATATAGGTAGTACCGTGGGGGCGGATGCAGATGGTCGAGTGGATAGTTAAGCGCGCGCAGGGCGATCGTGCGCGTGTGGGCACGTTAGCGGGCATGGTGTGTATTGTCGCCAATGTGGCGCTTTGTGCTGCGAAGGGCGCAATCGGTGTGGTTTCGGGATCGGTTTCGATTGTGGCGGATGCCATGAACAACCTGTCCGATGCCAGCTCGAATATCGTGAGCGTGCTGGGCTTTAAGCTGGCGAGCAAGCCCGCCGACCCCGAGCATCCATACGGCCATGGTCGCTACGAGTACCTCTCGGGTCTTGTCGTGGCGGCGCTCGTGCTTCTCATTGGCCTTGAACTGGTGAAGTCCTCGTTTGAGCGTATCATCCACCCCGAACCTGTCGAGTTCTCGCTTGCCCTGGTGGCAGTCCTGGCGCTTTCGATGGTTGTTAAGCTGTGGATGGCGGCGCTCAACCAAAAGCTCGGCGACCGTATCGAGTCCGAGACACTGCATGCGACTGCCCAGGATTCCAAGAACGATGTTCTTGCCACAGGCGCCGTGCTGGCATGTGCAATTGTTTCGCAGGTGACGCACATCAATCTTGACGCATGGGTTGGCCTTGCCGTTGGCGCCTATATTGGCTGGAGCGGCTTTGAACTTATTCAAGATACGGTGAGCCCGCTTTTGGGTCAGTCGCCCGATCCTAAGCTGGTCAAGCACATTCGAGACAAGATCATGAGCTATCCCGGCGTTTTGGGAGTTCACGATTTGATGGTTCACGACTACGGCCCGGGCAGGAAGTTCGCAAGCGCTCACGCCGAGATGGCAGCCGAGGCCAGCCCGCTGGAAAGTCACGACACGCTCGATAACATCGAGCAGTCGTTTAGGAACGAAGACGGCATGATCGTCACGCTTCACTACGATCCCATCGTGACCGATGACCCCAAGGTGGCGAGCATGCGCTTGCGCATTCACGCCATGGCTCAGGAGATCGATAACCGCCTCTCGATTCATGACCTACGCTGTGTGCCGGGTTCTACGCACACCAACGTGATCTTTGACTGCGTGCGTCCCTCGGATCTGCAGATGAGTGCCGAAGACTTAAAGCACGCGCTGGCACAACGGGTCGAATCGGAATATCCCAAGTCGATTGCCAAGATTACGATCGACGAAGACTACGTAGGCCATACCCACGAGTAAGGCCACGCCGATAAAGCAACTGATGCAGAAGGGGAGAGCATGAAGAAACTGTATCTACTCCGCCACGGTCAGACGGAGTTCAACGTCAAAAAGCTGGTCCAGGGTCGCTGCGATTCACCGCTCACCGACTTAGGCCGTCAGCAAGCCGGGATGGCAGCCGCATGGCTCAAAGCCCACGGCGTCGTCCCCGATAAAGTGGTCTCCTCCCCTTTGGGCCGAGCCATGGCCACGGCAAGCCTCGTCGCAACCGAGCTTCTCGGCGCAGACGCTGACGTTGAGCCCTGCGAAGGCATTATCGAGCGCTGCTACGGCACCTTCGAAGAGGGCCCGCACGACGCGCTACCCACCGACGTCTGGGATCCAGGCGAGGACTTAATCCCATTCGGAGGAGAAGGAAGCCAGGCGCTGCAAGAGCGCATGGTAGACACCCTCACCAATATCATGGACGCCGATGGTATCGAAACCCTTCTAGCAGTAAGCCACGGCAGCGCCAGCCGCCAATTCATCAAGGCTGCCGTCCCAGAGGACTTTGAGCTCCCAACAAAACTCCCCAACTGCGCCATCATGATCTTCGATTTCGATGAGGAAAAGTCGGGAGAAGAGGGCGATACGCCTCAATCCAAGTTTACCTTGCGGCAAATCATCGATCCCCAGCAAAGTCATTAGCCTGAGCGAGCAGAGTTAAGCAGACATCAGCGTGTCGTCTCCCGAGCACGGCGAGGGCCGGAGAAATATATTAAGGTCATCGCGAGTTCCGCACGCAAAGGAGAGCACTTAATGTGCTCTCCGTCTTGCGCAGGACTGTAGAGCAGGGACCTTAATATATTTCTCCGGCCCTCGCCGTGCTCGGGAGACGTGCCACGCACTTTACCTGCATAAACAATGTGAGTGAAATATGAATCTCGATGGATACGCCCGCAGCCGTGTATACTAAACAGCTGTGTGAAACCAGGGGAGTATTCTGGCTGGACAAAATGCCTGCTTAATAGGGTTGTCAGGTAGTCCGGGCGAAATACAAGGCTGGGGAGCACGTCGTGTAAGTAGTGGTCCTCTAGGGGCGTACGCTCGGTGGTGTACGCATTGTCCCAAGACCACGCGAGAGTTGGGATCATATCTTGATCAGCATGATTCTCGGCCGCAAGATTGGCATGACCCAGGTTTGGGACGAGGACGACAACGTCGTTCCCGTCACGGTCATCCAGGCTGGCCCCTGCGCTGTCTCGCAGGTTAAAACTCAGGCAACCGACGGCTATGACGCCGTCCAGATCGGTTTCGGCGACATCAAGGCCAAGAACGTGAACAAGCCCATGGCTGGTCACTTCGCCAAGGCTGGCGTCGAGCCTGTCCGCTTCCTTCGTGAGGTCCGCGTCGAGAACGGCGAGGAGCACAAGGTCGGCGAGGTCGTCACCGTCGCTGATTTCGCTGATGTCGAGAAGGTCGACGTCATCGGTACCTCCAAGGGTAAGGGCTTCCAGGGTCGCATCAAGCGCTGGGGTCAGCGCCGCGGTCCTATGACGCATGGTTCTCACTTCCAGCGTCACCCCGGTTCTATCGGTCAGTGCGCCTATCCTGCGCGCGTCCTCAAGGGCGTCAAGATGGCCGGTCACATGGGTAACGAGCGCGTTACCGTCAAGAACCTTTCCGTTGTCCGCATCGATGCCGAGCAGAACCTCATCTTGGTCAAGGGCGCTGTCCCGGGTGCCAAGAATGGTCTCGTCGCCATCCGTATGGCCTAAGGGCCCAGCCCATTTAGCCCAGCGTCATACCAAGGAGAACACTTAAATGGCAAAGTTTGAAGTAAAGAACAGCGAGGGCAAGAAGGTCGCCGAGGCCGAGCTCGCCGCTGAGGTGTACGGCATCGAGCCGAACATCCACGTTATGCACCACATCGTCAAGTGCCAGATGGCCTCTTGGCGTCAGGGCACCCAGTCCGCTAAGGGCCGCTCTGAGGTTTCCGGTGGCGGCAAGAAGCCTTGGCGTCAGAAGGGCACCGGCCGTGCCCGCCAGGGTTCCATCCGTGCTGCCCAGTGGCGTCACGGTGGCGTCGTCTTCGCCCCCAAGCCCCGTTCCTACGCTAAGCGTATGAACAACAAGGAGGTCAAGCTGGCTATGCGCTCCGCGCTGTCCGCCAAGCTGGCCGATGGCGAGCTCGTGCTCGTCGACGACTACGGCTTCGAGAAGCCTTCCACCAAGGCTGCCGTCGCCATGCTCAAGGCTCTCGGCCTTGAGGGCAAGCGTCTGACCATCATCGTTCGCGATGAGGACGTCAACGCCTACCTGTCGTTCCGCAACATTCCCAAGACGTTCATCATCACCGCTGACGAGGCCAACACCTACGATCTCGTCAACAACAACGCCGTGCTGATGCCCGCCGACATCGCCGCTCACTTCGGGGAGGTGCTTGCATAAATGACCGCCCACGAGATCATCATCCGTCCGATCGTGTCCGAGCGTTCCTTCTCCGGCATGGAGCTGAACAAGTACACGTTCGAGGTCGCCAAGGATGCTAACAAGTATCAGATCAAGGACGCTGTCGAGGAGATCTTCGGCGTCAAGGTCGTTCGCGTGAACACCCTGACGGTCAAGCCCAAGACCAAGCGCGTGCGCTATGTCGCCGGCAAGACCCGTTCTTGGAAGAAGGCCATCGTCACGCTGGCCGAGGGCGACACCATCGAGGTCTTTGGCAACCAGGCCTAAGACTCGCTGCTGTTGAGTGAGCTCATGCCTCCCAAATAGGGGAGGCGGGAGCTCAAGGTTTTGAGCGTATAAAATGGACACGCCCGGAACCGTGTATACGTCCGGTGTCATCGCACCCGAGGCAGAACCTCGAATCCCTGTCTGCGATGGCTAACGGATTCCTATTGAAAGGGATTGTAATGGCTGTAAAGCACCTTAAGCCGACCTCCGCTGGTAGGCGTTGGCAGACGATCTCCGACTTCTCCGAGATCACCTGCACCAAGCCCGAGAAGTCTCTTCTCGAGCCCCTGCCCAAGAAGGCCGGTCGTAACAACAACGGCCGCATCACCACCCGCCACCAGGGCGGCGGCGTGAAGCGTCGTTACCGCGTGATCGACTTCAAGCGCAACAAGGACGGCGTGCCCGCCAAGGTTGCCACGATCGAGTACGATCCGAACCGTTCCGCTCGCATCGCTCTGCTGCACTACGCTGACGGTGAGAAGCGCTACATCCTGGCCCCCAAGGGCCTCGAGGTCGGTCAGACCATCATGTCCGGTTCTGACGCCGACATCAAGCCGGGCAACGCTCTGCCCCTCGCCGACATCCCCGTCGGTACGCTCATCCACGCCGTCGAGTTCCAGCCGGGCAAGGGCGCTGCTATCGCCCGTTCCGCCGGTAACTCTTGCCAGCTGATGGGTAAGGAGGGCAAGTACGCTATCGTCCGTATGCCTTCCTCCGAGATGCGCCGCATCCTCGTTACCTGCCGCGCCACCGTCGGTGAGGTCGGCAACGCCGATCACTCCAACATCGTCATCGGCAAGGCCGGCCGTAAGCGTCACATGAACGTGCGCCCGACCGTCCGCGGTACCGTCATGAACCCTGTCGACCACCCGCACGGCGGTGGCGAGGGCAAGAACCACACCTCTGGTCGTCCCTCTGTTACCCCCTGGGGTAAGCCGACGAAGGGCCTTCGTACGCGCAAGAAGAAGAAGGTCTCGAACCAGCACATCATTCGTCGCCGTAAGAAGTAATTTCGGATACCGAGTTTTAGGAGAAAGCACTTATGAGCAGAAGTCTCAAAAAGGGCCCGTTCGTGGAGACTCGCCTTCTCTCGCGTATCACCGCGATGAACGAGGCTGGCAAGAAGGACGTCGTGAAGACCTGGTCTCGCGCGTCCACCATCTTCCCCGAGATGGTTGGTCACACCATCGCCGTCCACGACGGCCGCAAGCATGTGCCCGTGTATGTTACCGAGTCCATGGTTGGTCACAAGCTCGGCGAGTTCGCGCCGACTCGTACGTTCCGTGGCCACAAGGCCAAATAGGGGGTTAACCGTAAATGGCAACTAAGTCTATTGAAACTGAGGCCACCGAGGTTCGCGCCGTCGCTAAGTACGTGCGTGTTTCCCCCAGCAAGGCCCGCCTGGTGGTCGATCTGATCCGCCGCAAGCCTGTCGCTCAGGCCTTCGACATCCTCCACTTCTGCGACCGCGCTGTCGCCGTGGATGTCGAGAAGGTTCTCCGTTCCGCCGTTGCGAACGCCGAGAACAACAACGGTCTGCGTGCCGACAACCTGGTTGTCGCCGCTGCCTATGTTGACGAGGGTCCGACGCTTAAGCGCATCCGTCCCCGCGCCAAGGGTTCCGCTTCTCGCATTCTGAAGCGTACTTCCCACATCACCGTCGTCGTTGCTCCTCGAAAGGAGGCGTAAAGCTGTATGGGTCAGAAAGTCTACCCCACCGGCTTCCGTCTTGGCATCACCGAGAACTGGCGCTCCCGCTGGTTCGCAGAGAAGGATTACGCTAAGACCCTCGGTAACGATCTCGAGATCCGCAAGTACCTCGAGAAGCGTCTTTCCCGCGCAGCTGTCTCCCGCGTCGAGATCGAGCGCGCTGGCGACAAGGTGAAGGTCATCATCCTCACTGCTCGCCCCGGCGTTGTCATCGGTAAGAAGGGTGCCGAGATCGATACCCTCCGCACCGAGCTTGAGAAGGTCGCTGGCGTCTCCAAGGGCCAGCTCTCCGTCGACGTTATCGAGATCAAGCGCCCCGAGCTCGACGCCAACCTCGTTGCTCAGTCTATCGCCGAGCAGCTCGAGGGCCGCGTTGCCTTCCGTCGCGCTATGCGCAAGGCTGTCCAGTCCGCCCGCAAGGCCGGCGCTAAGGGCATCCGTATCCAGTGCTCCGGTCGTCTCGGCGGTGCCGAGATGGGCCGTCGTGAGTGGTACCGTGAGGGTCGCGTGCCTCTGCACACCCTCCGTGCCAAGATCGACTACGGCACGGCTGTCGCCAGCACCACCATGGGTGCTTGCGGCGTGAAGGTCTGGATCTACCTGGGCGAGAAGCTCCCGGGCCAGCCTGTTCCCAACCCTGCACTCGAGGGCTCTTCCCGTCCTCGTCGTCGTAACTCCGAGAGGAGGGGTCAGTAGTGCTTGCCCCTAAGCGTATTCTTCACCGCAAGGTGCAGCGTGGCTCCATGAAGGGCCAGGCCAAGGGTAATACCGAGCTGCATTTCGGCGAGTTTGGTATCCAGGCTCTCGAGGCCCATTGGATCACCAACCGTCAGATCGAGGCCGCTCGTATTGCCATGACCCGCTACATGAAGCGTGGCGGTCGTGTCTACATCACGATCTTCCCCGATAAGCCCATCACCAAGAAGCCCGCCGAGACTCGCATGGGTTCTGGTAAGGGTAACCCCGAGGAGTGGGTGGCCGTCGTCAAGCCCGGCCGCATCATGTTCGAGGTCAAGGGTGTTCCCGAGGAGGTCGCTCGCGAGGCTCTGCGTCTTGCGCAGCACAAGCTCCCCATCAAGACCAAGATTGTTGCTGCCAAGAACGCTGAGCAGCGCATCGAGAAGGAGATGGCTGAGGAGGCCGCTCTCGAGGCCAAGTGGGCTGCTGAGGACGCCGCCGCCGCCAAGGAGGAGAACTAATGAAGCCCGCAGAGATTCGTGAGCTCTCGGACGCTCAGCTCGTTGAGAAGCTGAAGGAAATGCGCGCCGAGCTCTTTAACCTTCGTTTCCAGATGGCCACCAGCCAGCTGGACAACACCGCTCGCGTCAACACCGTGAAGAAGGACATCGCTCGCGTCCTCACGGAGCAGCGCGCCCGCGAGATCGCAGCGGAGAAGTCCGCTGTCGCCGAGTAGGACCTAAGGAGAGAACATGACTGATTCGCGTAACTCGCGTAAGGTCCGTACGGGTGTCGTTACCTCTGTCTCCGGTGCCAAGACCATTGTTGTCACCATCACCGAGCGCAAGCGTCACCCCAAGTACGGCAAGATGATGACCAGCTCCAAGAAGCTGCACGCTCACGACGAGGAGTGCACGGCTGGCGTGGGCGATACCGTCCGCGTTATGGAGACCCGTCCTATGTCCAAGATGAAGCGTTGGCGCCTCATCGAGGTCGTCGAGCGCGCTAAATAAGCAGTCGCTCTTACGACTTGTACGTTTCCTAAGATGTGCGTATGCCTGGCTTGCATACCACAGGCCGTATAAAGGCTGCGCACCTCTCTTCGGTTCTTAGTTCGGAGGAACATCTACCATGATTCAGATGCAAACCATGCTGAACGTCGCCGACAACTCCGGCGCTCGCAAGATTCGCTGCATCAAGGTGCTTGGCGGTTCCAAGCGTCGTTATGCAGGCATCGGCGATGTGTTCATCGGTGCTGTCCAGGAGGCTACCCCTGGCGCCAACGTCAAGAAGAAGGACGTTGTCCGTTGCGTCGTCGTTCGCACCGTTAAGGAGATCCGCCGCAAGGATGGCTCCTACATTCGCTTTGATGAGAACGCTTGCGTTGTCATCAACAACGATGGTTCGCCCGTCGGTACCCGTATCTTCGGGCCCGTCGCTCGCGAGCTTCGTGACAAGAAGTACATGAAGATCGTCTCGCTCGCTCCCGAGACCCTGTAGTTAGGGGAGATATATGTATATCAAGAAGGGCGATAAGGTCCAGGTTCTCTCTGGTAAGGATCGCGGCAAGCAGGGCGTTGTCCTGCGTGCTCTCCCCGCCGAGAACAAGGTCGTTGTCGAGGGCGTTTCGGTCGTCAAGAAGGCCGTCAAGCCCAACGCTGCCAACCAGCAGGGCGGCATCGTTTCGCAGGAGGCTCCTATCGACGCCTCCAACGTCAATCTCGTTTGCCCCGAGTGCGGTAAGGTTACCCGCGTCGGTCACGAGAAGGACGGCAAGAACAAGCTGCGCGTCTGCAAGAAGTGCGGCCACAAGTTCTAAGCTGCCCGCAACATCAAGTTGCTAGCAAAGGCCCGGATGCCCCACGGCACCCGGGCCTTTTTCTATCCCTACTCATTGGGGACAGACTTAAATGAGTGGCCGTTGAAATGCCGGCACCTGGGGGCGTTCATTTTCTGTCGGCAGCTGGGGACGACCATTCATTGGGGACAGACTTAAATGACCAGTCGTTGGGGGGACAGTCTCTATGTGCCGGCAGTTTGGGACGATCCTTTGATGTCTGATGCCCCCAGAGGGGTGAAGTAATACAGCTGGGTCTGTCTTTTAGGGCTTTGGTGTTCCGCCCCTTTATGTTTCACAAGGATCGTCGCATGCGCATTTACGCGCATAGCCTTGCGCGACAATGCGCATAGCCGCGCAAACATCTGCCAACTATGGCTAAATAATGACCGATAAGCAAATAAATACGCAAACACGAGCAGATACGCGCGCAATTGTGCGACTATAGGTTTGTTAGAAATGAAGGACTTCCGATGACTCAGGAGGCACATCATGGCAGATTCCAAACAGGCTCCGCTCGACGCCGAGGCAGCCGCAAAGGCGGCGTTTGCCTCGGTCCAGAATCAGCCGTTCCCAAACGACATCTTTACGGCTCCCGAGCTTCGTTGGGCTGTAATTGGGTGTGGCGTTATCGCCAACCAGATGGCTCAGTCTCTCGCCCTTGCCGGCCGAAAGCTCGCGGGCGTTGCCAACCGCACGCTGTCCAAGGCTCAGGCTTTTGCAGAGCAGTATGGCGTTGAGAAGGTCTATGGCACGGTCGAGGATCTCTACGCCGATCCGGACATTGACGCAGTCTATATCACCACGCCGCACAACACGCATATCACCTATCTGCGAGCCGCTCTGGCAGCTGGCAAGCACGTGCTCTGCGAGAAGGCCATTACCCTCAATTCCGCCGAGCTTGACGAGGCCCGCGCCATTGCCGACGAGCACAACGTGGTCCTTATGGACGCCACCACGGTGCTTCACATGCCCTTGTATCAGGAGCTGCGTCGTCGCATGGATGTCGGCGAGTTCGGCCGCATGAATCTCGCTCAGCTCAACTTTGGCAGCTATAAGGAGTACGGCGACCTGACCAACCGCTTCTACAACCGTAGCCTTGCCGGTGGCGCCATGCTCGACATTGGCGTGTATGCGCTCTCCGTTATGCGCCTCTTTATGGCGAGCCAGCCCGCTGAGGTTGTCTCGCTGGGCAACACCTGTGAGACCGGTGTCGACGTTGCGGGCGGCATTGTCTGCCGTAACGCCGAGCAGCAGCTGGGTGTTGTGAGCCTCACGCTCCACTCCAAGCAGCCCAAGCGCTCGGTCATCAGCTTCGACAAGTGCTATATCGAGGTCAACGAGTATCCGCGCGCCGATCACGCGACCATCGTGTGGACTGTGGACGGCCACCGCGAGGAGGTCCACGCCGGCACCGAAGCTTACGCCCTTTGCTATGAGATGGCCGATCTTGAGAAGGCCGTTGCCGGCGACGACTCCAAGCGCGAGCTGCTGGATTATGCTTCTGATGTTATGGAGCTTATGACCAAGCTCCGCGCCGATTGGGGAGTCGTGTACCCCGAGGAGGAGTAAGCGATGCTTGCGGAAGATAGGCTCAATGCGATCGTGTCGATGGTGCAGCAGGCCGGCTCGGTTACCGTGCCGGAACTTGCCGAGGCCCTGGGCGTGACACCGTCCACCATTCGCCGTGACTTGCAAACGCTCGACCGCGCGCACCGTATCGCCAAGGTGCACGGAGGTGCGACGAGTCTGGAGCGCGCGCACGTGACGCGCGACTTGACGATCAGCGAACGCAGTGATCTCCATAACGATGACAAGGAGCGCATCTGTGCTCGTGCCGCGGCCCTGGTGGAGCCCGATAGCTTTGTGTATATCGATTCGGGCTCAACGACCCTCAAGCTCATCGAGCATCTTCCGCGTCTCGACGGCGTCACCTATGTGACCGATTCCGTGCTCCATGCTCAGCACCTTGCTTTGCGCGGCATGCGTACCGTGGTGCTGGGCGGCGAGCTCAAACCCGAGACCGAGGCGCTCGTTGGCCCCGATGCCTTGGCAACCCTGGACCGCTATAACTTCAACTGCGGCTTTTGGGGATCCAACGGCATCGCGGCCGAGCAAGGTCTCACCACACCGGATATCGAGGAAGCACAGGTCAAGCGTATCTCGATGCGCCATACCGCCAAACGCTTCGTAATCTCGGACGCCAGTAAACTTGGCATGGTGGCGCCCGTCAAGTTCGCGGACTTTCGTGATGCAACGATCATCACTGCGGGCGAGGTACCCGCCAAGTACCAGTCGATGGACAACGTCATCACGGTCTAGCGATGGGACAATGCCAAAACCACCACAAAGGTGCCTGCCCTTTTTGGCAGGTTTTAGGGCTCCCAGGGGCAGGGGGCTTCGATGTGGATGTGCTCACCGGTTACGGGATGCGTAAAGGACACGCTGTGGGCATGGAGCATCAGGCCGCAGGGGCGCGGCGTTCCGTAAAGGTCGTCGCCAACCAGGGGATGGCGCTCGCTTGCCAGATGCACACGGATTTGGTGCTTGCGGCCGGTGAGCAGCTCGACATCGATATACGAGCGCGTGGGCAGGCCACGACGGCTCTTAAGACGTTTGAGCACCTTCACGCGCGTCTGAGACGGCTTGCCGCTGGCGCCGACGCGCATCTTGCGGCTGTCGTGACGGTCGCGGGCGATGGGCTTGTCGATGAGCTTTTCGTTCCAGTCGATCTTGCCCTCGGCCAGCGCCAGATAGTGCTTTTCGAAGGCGTGGTCGATGACCATCTGGTCAAAGGCGGGCTGAGTCTGCTTGTCGAGCGAAAACAGCACTACGCCGGTGGTGTCGCGGTCCAGGCGGTTGAGCGGCTGCATGTCGGTCGCGGCAAAGCCGTCGCCCATCGCCAGCAGCAGGTCGCTGGCGTAGTCAGTAAGCGTGCGCTCGCCGGTGCCGTCGCCGTGGACGATCATGCCGGCGGGCTTGTCGATGGCCATGAGCCAGGCGTCGCAGTAGAGGACTTGAGGTTCTTCGTTCACGTGTAAGCCTTTCGGTTAGCTGATTCCCACAAACATGCAGCCCGAGGTCGCCCCGCGCAGACGGGCGGCGGGCTTACGGCCGGCCTGCGCTGCTTCGATGGCACGACGGACGCGGGCGACGGCACGGCCCACCTCATCCGTCTCGAGCAGCGTTCCGTCTACCATGAGACGACGCACGCCGGCATCGAGCAGCTGAGGGACCTGCGGCGTGAGGTCGATGGGGTAGGCATCGTACAGGCGAGAGCGGCCGTGGATGTCAGTTCGGACGGGCATGACCTTGCCGTCGATATTCTTGAGCGACAGCTTGCGGGCGCGCAGGCGGCAGTTGGCGCAATCGTGGATGCAGCCGTTGGCAACCTGCAGAATGCAATGCTCGCTTGTCATGACGCGCGGGCGGCCAAAGACGGTGATACCCAGAGCCGTGGGCGCGGCGGCGCCGAGCGAGACAATCTCGTCGAGCGTGATTTCGGGCGAGAGCCAAAACGCACCGGCTCCGCGCGCGGCAAGCGCCTCCATGCAGGGCGTGTTGTGCACCGGCAGGCAAGAGCGAATCTCGGCTGTGGCGCCGGCATGCGCGGCTACGGCAAGCTCGGAGATATTGCCGACGGCGACGGTGGCTCCGGCATTGATCCAGGGGTCGACGCGCTCGTGGTCGACGGCGCGGCAGACCTCGTCGAGTACGGGCACGATATCCTGCTCAAATGCATCGGCAGGGGAGAGTCCGACAGCCTCGAGCACGTCGGTGGTCATATAGATGCGCGCGGCGCCCTCGGCACGAGCTGCCTCGGCGGCTTCGAGCGTGGTGACGGCGGCGCAGATCTGCGGCTCATCGCGGTAATGCTCGGGCGCGGGGCGGGAATCACTGGTTACAATCACCGGCAACTCGAGCGTTTTCGCACGCTCCTCGTAAGGTGCCAGAATGGCCTCTTCCAGCGCCTTACAAGCGGCGGCGCGCACCTTGTGCACGGCGGAAAAGCCCATACCACAGCCGGCGTCGAGCGAAACGTCAAAGCTTGCGGCCTCAAAGGGAGAGGAGCCCATGCGCCCGACGTGCTCAACCAGATCGGATGCCTCGACGGCACGGGTCTTGGCAGTCTCGACGGTAAAGCCCGTGGCCGTGGCCGTAAGCGAAGGATCGTCGCAACAGGTGAGCGTAACGGCAAACGGCTCGCCCAGACGCGCCACAACGGACACGTCTACGGCGCGGCGGCGCAGCACATCGCGCTTGAGCGCGGCGCCGGCGGCGTCAATGGCGCGCTGGCTTCGAATCACGCGCACGCGGCAGCCCTTGGGCATGCTACGGGGCACGCGACATTCGATGATGTCGCCCGCGGCGGCATCATCGGCGGCGATGGTGGTCAGGAATTGGTCGAACTCATCGTCGTGACGAAGCTCCAGCAGGTCGCCCTCGCCCACGGGCTCAAACAGCTCAATGCGGGCGATGGCGGCGCGGCGACGGCGATCGTCGGGCTTGAGTCCGCGTACATCGCGGTTGGCCAGGCGGCTGCCCAGCACCGTGCCCACAATCTGGCCGCGGTTGTTGGAGCGCTCGTAGCTCATCATCTCGTCGCCCGAGGTGCCATCCTGGTAGGCGTGCGTAAAGTCGCGATTAAAGCAGCGCTTGAGCTGGCGCTGGCGGGCGGCATCCTCATCCTTAGAGGTCGAAACATCGGCAAGCATGTCATCAATCTGATGACGGTACACGTCGACGATGGAATACACGTAATCGGGGGCCTTCATGCGGCCCTCGAGCTTGAGCGACGCGGCGCCGGCGTCATACAGACGGCGAACAAGCTGTGAGGTGTTGGTGTCACGCGGGCATAGCGCGCGCTCGCGGCCGGCAGGGGAGAGCGAGCGGCCGTTCTCGTCGATCAGCTCGTAAGGCAGACGACAGGGTTGAGCGCACATGCCGCGGTTGGCCGAGCGGCCCGCCATGGCAAAGCTCGACAGCAGGCACAGACCCGAGTAGCAAAAGCAGATGGCACCGTGGCTAAAGACCTCAAGGTCCACATCGGGCGCGGCGTTGTGAATGGCGGCGATCTCGTCGATGGAGAGCTCGCGCGAGAGAGTCACGCGGTCGGCGCCCTGCTCGCGGCACCAGATAGTTCCGCGGTCGTCGTGGATGTTCGCCTGGGTCGAGATATGCGTCTCGATGCCGGGCATGGTGCGCTTGACTTCAAAGAACAGGCCCCAGTCCTGGATGATGAAGGCGTCGGCGCCCAGCGTGGAGCAGCGATGGATGAGCTGCAGTGCATCGCCCATCTCGGACTGCTTGATGACGATGTTGACCGTGACGTAGACGCGCGACCCGGCTAGATGTGCGGCGCGGCAGGCCTGCTCAAAGGCCTCGTCGGTAAAGTTGGTGGCCTTGCGGCGGGCGTTGAAGCTGCCCATGCCGCAATAGATGGCGTCTGCCCCCGCGGCGAGTGCGGCGGCAAAGGGCTCGGGCCCTCCGGCGGGCGCCAAAAGCTCGGGTCTGCGGTTGGTGGTTCGACTGGCGGTTGCGGTCATATCCTGCCTTTCAAAATGCTCAGATATTCAAAAGTATAGTGGTGCCGTTGCGGCAGGCGATGCCCGTGCTCCAAGCGGGATAAAGTCTTCAGCAGCTTGGGCTGGTTGACCCCGTGGAGAACCGTTCAGCGGTTCGGGGAAACCGTTGGGCGATAAAATATTCTCGCAAGCTGATAATATTCTTGCATCGCGCGGAAACCTTGAGTACTATCCCAATCAAGCGCGGTGTTCAGACCGAACTGTGCCTCCCGGTGCGAACACCGCGCTCACGCTCTCTCAATTGATCGTAAGGAGAAAAACATGAGCAAGACCGTCGTGTCTTCCGATAACGCACCCGCAGCCATCGGCCCGTATTCCCCCGGTATCCAGACCGGCAACATGGTGTTCCTGTCCGGCCAGCTGGGCATCGACCCCACAACTGGCAAGATGCCCGAGGGCGTCGAGGCCCAGGCTAAGCAGTCCCTTGCTAACGTCGAGGCCCTGCTGACCGCTGCCGGCGCCACCTTTGCCGATGTCGTCAAGACCACGGTCTACCTGGCCGACATCGCCGACTTCGCTGCCGTGAACGAGATCTACGCCTCCAAGTTCGAGGCTCCGTTCCCCGCGCGCAGCGCTTTCCAGGTTGCCGCCCTTCCGGCCGGCGGTCTGGTCGAGATCGAGGTCGTCGCCGCTCTCTAAGGTGTTGACAACAACTAAACATGACATGCAAAAAGACCCTGCAGTGCGTGTGAACTGCAGGGTTCTTTTGTCACGTGACGGATCGCTTGCGGAGCCACCAAGGGCAGTCTTTTTACTTGTTAGCCTTCCTTGCGGACTTTTTGCAGGTAGCGGTAGACGCTGGGCTCCGAGATGCCCAGCGCGGTGGCGGCGCAGGCCACGGCACCCTTGAGCATGAACACCCCGTTGCCGTTGAGGTGGCGAATGACGTCCACGCGGTCGCTTTGACCAAGCGATGCTACATCCAGCCCGCGCGCGCTCAGCAGCTCGGCAATACTGCGGTCGATGAGCTCCTGCGTGGACTCCGAAAGGCTTTCGACCTCGATAGGGGCGGGCTCCGTGCGCGTCGGCGCCGCGTCGAAGCATGCCATGAGCTGCTGCGCCATGGCGTTGATGGAGCGCACGGTCGAGAGGTCGGTGTTGACGCAGAGCATACCGACGATCTCGTCATTCTCGCGGATAAAGTACGTCGCCGACTCCAACGTCTTGCCACCGGCACCGCGCCCCTCGTAGCCCGTAATAAACGGCAGGTCGCGATACTTGGCGTCGTGCATGATCTTGAGTGCCAGGTCGGTGGCGGGACCGCCGACCTTGCGGCCGCTCACGATGCCGTTGCGAATATCGACGATGGCGTGGTCGGGATCCGAGAAATCGTGCAGCACGATTTCGCTGTTCTTACCGAGTATCTGCTCCAGGAAATCGACCATCGGCAAAAAGCGACGTACGGTCTCGTTCACGGGCAACTCCTTGGGGTGAAATCGGAAATGTTCATAACAATTTTTTCTCATGGTAACACGCCATTCCTCATCTCGCATATTCGCAGGTACATTGCGTAATACAGACGAACGGTAGGAATTTGGCGGTAAACGGTTGACCAAAAGAAAAGTAAGATGTTATTTTGACCAGACACTTTCCTGACCTGCGGAAATGCGTTATCTCAGCTGAGGAATAGTCTGATAACAAAAAATTATTATTGAGAATGAGAATCATCTTTAATACGATATGCAACGAAGGCACAACCTCAACCCCGCACTGCGTCACAATAGAGCGTTAGATGCGAAAACAACTATTTCGAGGATTGGTGGTCAAATGACCCAGGAGACGGTTACGAACGGCACTGAAGCCCTGTTCACTCGCGAAGGCATGCCTCCCGTTAAGGAAATGATCCCGTGTGCCCTTCAGCACGTACTGGCATCGTTTGCCGGTATCATTACCCCGGCGGTCATCATGGCCGGCGTCTACGGCTTTAATAGCCAGCAGAGCACCGACATCATTCAGGTTGCGCTCATTCTTTCGGCAATCGACACGGCCCTTCAGGCCTTCGCTCCCTTCCGTCGCATTGGCGGCGGCCTGCCCATCGTCATGGGCGTTTCGTTCGCGTTCCTGCCGGCCCTTCAGGCCATGGGTGCCTCGGGCTTTAGCTTTGGCGCGCTGCTGGGCGGCGAGATTGTCGGCGGTGCCGTCGCGGTCCTCTTTGGTCTGGCCTACAGCAAGATCAAGTGGCTGTTCCCGCCCGTCGTGACCGGTACGGTCATCTTCTCCATTGGCGTCTCTCTCTATCCCACGGCCGTCAAGTACATGGCCGGCGGTATGGGTACGCCGCTGTGGGGCACCCCGCAGGCCTGGTGCGTTGCTCTTATCACCTTCGCCGTGGTCTTTGCGCTCGCCAACTTTGGCAAGGGCACGCTCAAGCTGGGATCTGTGTTCTTTGGCATGATCGTTGGCATGATCGTCTCCATCCCCTTTGGCATGATCGACTTCTCCAGCGTCGCCACCGCTCAGGTCTTCGCCCTTCCCAAGCTCATGCCCTACGCGCTCGAGTTTGATCCCGAGGTCTGCATTACCCTCGCCGTCGTGTTCCCCATGGTTGCCATTCAGGTTATCGGCGACGTCTCCGCTGCCTGCCTGGGCTCCATCGACCGTATGCCCACCGAGCGCGAGCTCTCCGGTGCTATCGTGTCCCAGGGCCTCACCTCTATGGTCGGCGGCCTGCTGGGCGGTCTTCCCACCAGCGCCCTTGGCCAGAACGTGGGCATCATCTGCTCCAACAAGGTCGTCAACAAGTGGGTCTTTGTGATCATCGCGGCCGTCTTTGCCATCGCCGGTCTGTTCCCGCAGCTCTCTGCCGTCCTTTCCGCTATCCCGCAGCCCGTCATCGGCGGCGCGACCGTCGGCGTCTTTGGCACCATCACCATGAACGGTGTGCGCATGTTCACCCGCGAGGGCCTCACGCAGCGCACCACCACCATCGTCGGCACCTCGGTCGTCTTTGGCCTGGGTATTTGGATGGCCAGCGGCTGCCTCGCCGGCGAGGGCATGCCCACCTGGGTGTCCACCGTCATCGGCTCCAACGCCGTGACCCCCACCGCCATCATGGCCATTGTCCTTAACCTGATCCTTCCGCAGACGCCGGTCGTGGCTCAGCACATCGATGCCGCCAAGGATGCCGCTGTGGATCTGGTCCTGCCCGAGAGCAAGAAGTAACCAATTCGGTGCTATTCGCCGGCGGACGCATCGCCTCGTCCGCCGGCGCCATGCGGCGCCAAGCCGCACTTCAAAGGGCTTGTCCCTTTGGTGAAGCGTTGACGGGAGAGGGCCCGTTTCCGGTGTAGGCCGGCGCTTCGCACTTCCGCCATGTCAGAGGTGTCAAACCCCGCCCCTGATGTTGAAGGGAGCATTTATGCTTCTGGTCGCTAACGGTTCCGTCTTTACCCGCAACGCTCAGACTCCGTTTATTCCCAACGGTGCGGTCGCCATTGACGGAGATACGATCGTCGAAGTGGGCCCCGAGCGCGAGCTCAAGGCCAAGTACCCGGATGCCGAGTACGTCGACGCCCAGGGCAACCTCATCATGCCCGGACTTATCAACTGCCACACCCACATCTACTCGGGTCTGGCCCGCGGCCTTGCCATTAAGGGCTGCAACCCCACCAACTTCCTGGAGAATCTTGAGCAGCAGTGGTGGAAGATTGACGACAACCTGACGCTCGATGGCACCAAGGCCAGCGCCTATGCCACGATTCTGGATTCCATCCGCGACGGCGTCACCACGATCTTCGATCACCATGCGAGCTTCTGCGAGATTCCGGGCAGCCTCTTTACCATTAAGGACGCCGCTCAGGAGCTGGGCATGCGTTCGTGCCTGTGCTACGAGGTTTCCGACCGCCGTGGCCAGGAAAAGTGCGATCAGGCTATTGCCGAGAACGCCGAGTTTGCCCAGTGGGCCGCCAAGGAGCGTCGCGATAACGACAATCACATGATCGCCGCCATGTTTGGCGGTCACGCCACCTTTACGCTGTCGGACGAGACCATGGATAAGATGGCCGAGGCCAACAATGGCCTGACCGGCTTCCACATCCACGTGTGCGAGGGCATGAACGATGTGTGGGACTCCCGCCTCAACCGCGGCGGCATCAGCCCCGTCGAGCGCCTGCTGCAGCACAACCTGCTCGGTCCCGACACCATGCTCGGCCACTGCATCCACGTGACGCCCGCCGAGATGGACATCGTCAAGGAGTCCGGCACCTGGCTGGTCAACAACCCCGAATCCAATATGGGAAACGCCGTGGGCTGCGCCCCCGTGCTCGAGTTCTTCCGCCGCGGCATCCCCGTGTGCATGGGCACCGACGCCTACACCCACGATATGCTCGAGAGCCTCAAGGTCTTCCTGATCATTCAGCGCCACAACGCCGCCATGCCCAACGTGGGCTGGTGCGAGGCCATGACCATGCTGTTCGAGAACAACGCCAAGATGGCGAGCAAGTACTTCGATCGCAAGCTCGGTGTGCTCGAGGCCGGCGCTGCCGCCGACGTTATCGTTATGGACTACAAGCCCTTTACGCCGCTGAGCGAGGAGAATATCGACGGCCACATGCTCTTTGGCATGATGGGCAAAAACTGCCGCACCACCATCATCAACGGCCGCGTCCTGTACAAGGATCGCGAGTTCGTTGGCATTGATGAGGACAAGATCAACGCGTGGACCATGGCCGAGTCCAAGAAGCTCTGGAGCACGCTCAACGATCGCACCTACTAATTCACAAGTAGATTCGCG
>UQRW01000012.1 GCA_900543515.1 uncultured Collinsella sp. | reverse complement strand
AAAATGGCGTCGTCGTCGGCGACGATGAGCCAGTAGCCACAGGGCAGCTCGGCCGTCGTGCCCGCGTTAAGGGCCACGGGCACGGCGCCAGAGCTCTGGAGGGAACGAGCGAGCTGTGCGCTCAGCGCGCTCGTAAGGTGGGAATCGGTGTTGAGCCACTCGGCAGCTTCCTGCGCGGTGGTCTGGGAATTGAGCATGCCGGCGCTGTGCAGCACAGACAGCGCGGCGTCGCGCACGGCGTCGCTTGCCCAGGCGAGATCGGTGGCAATCTTGGCGTCGCTGTCACCGTCGACGACGTTGGCGCTAAAGATCTGGTAGGCGTCGTAGCTACGCGCCACGTTGCCGCTCACCGTGATGGAACCGGTCGAGGTCGGCGCGGCCTGCGCGGAAGCGGGGATCACAACCGCGCAGGTGCCGATCAGGAGGGCAAGCAGCGCAAACAAGATCGGGAAGGAGCAAACTTTCTTATTCACGACGCTTACCTCCCTTCGCATTCGCCTTGCGACGAATGTGCATCCAGGCCGCAGCAGCGCAAAGCACCGCCGCGCCGGCAAGGTACGTCAGAGTGACGCCCGACATACCAGAAAGGGGCAGAGTGGTGGAGTAGGTGTTGGTGAAGGTGGAGACGGGAATGATGGTTGGGTCCGCACCGGCGGAGGTTTGAACCGCGACGCCCTGCCCGTTCTTGCCAAGGGTGTTGCCCATGTCGTCCTTCATCTGCGTAACGGTGGTAGAGGTGGTAAGACCGGTGTACTTGCCAGTGGTCTCATTCATGACGGCCTTCACCGTGACGGCAACCTGGTACTCGGCCTTGGAGTAGCGGAGCTTATCGATGGCACCGGTGGTAGGCGCGACCTCCTTCACCGTGTAGGTGTAGGTCTTGGCGTAATCTTTATTGGTGCCTGCTTCAGTGGACAGGTGCGACTTGTTGAACGTCATGGCGCCAAAGGTCGCCGTGATGTTGTTGAGCTTGGCGGCATCGGTCTCCCCTGCCTTTGGGGCAACAGAAATCTTGGGCGCTTCGGGCATGGGGGCTTTGGCTGCATAGTCACCCGTAGCCACAATGCTGAACTCGAACGACACATAGCTGCCTTCGTCGTCCTTCGGCCAGTCCGTATTGCGAACGGATTTGGTCACCGGGATCTTCACGGACGTAGCGCTGCACTTGTCGGAGATGTACGTAGTGCCACTAACGATGCTCGGCTGCTCGTTCTCTTTCCACGTAATGGAGCCGTTTGTGCTGTCCACCGTGAACTTGTAGGTGTTCTTGTTCAGTTCGTAGCCAAACGGAGCCTGGGTCTCCGTGAGCGTGTACGTGCCCGGCAGCAGACCGGCCAATGTGAACTTGCCATTCGTGTCGTCGGTATCGGCCCAAGTGGTTTCGCTCGAAGCCGACTGATCGCTCACGGTCCAAGACTGCGCCTCGGTCGTACCATCGGCACCCAGTTTCTCAAGCTTCCACTCGGAACCAGCCAAAGGAGTGTATCCCTTGTCTCCTTCCTCAACCTTAGTCCAAGACACCGTACCGGTAATAATCTTGGTGTTGGGAATGGCACCTTTGGGGTTATTCTCGAACGAAACGTTGTTCCCGTTCTCATCCACATAACCCTGAACATAGTTCGGCTTCTCGCCAGTATTGTTCATAGTGGCGTAGTAGATGGTGTCTGACTTCTGGTAGCCCTCCGGCGCCTTGACCTCGCGAATGTAGTACGTGAAGTAGTTCGTGTCGCTCGTGTCGCCAATGGTGGCCTTTTGGTTCAGGTAGTCGTACTGAATGGTGCCAACGGTAGAATCGGAGTCATTCGTGCCGTTATCCACAATAGAGACGATGCGGTCCCAACCGTTCTCCGCATCATTTTTGCTCGCGTAAATCGCCCACTCAGAACCTGCGAGCGGTGTGGTGTCGTCTGCAGCGTCAACCTTGCCCCACGCAACCGCAGACCCGTCGGGCGTGTAAGTACCGGACCATGGGAAGTTGTGGCGCTCCTGATCCATATCGATGACGGAAGCCGAGTCACCCTCGATATCCCCGAAATTCCACGCGACCGTGGGGTTGTACATCTGGAAGTCATCGCCAACATAAACACGCCCGTTGGTGGTCACGTGATCCTCGAAGCTGCCGTTGGGAACAACGATACTGCCCAACATGGCGGCTGCCGGGTCGTCGTCTGTCCACTTCCCGTCACCACCAATGCCCTCAAGGGCCATACCACCTCGGATGGTGACCTGCTTGGCCGTTGCGAAATTCCACAGGATGCTCTGGGCGGCAATGGAGTACTCAGACTTAGTCTTGTCGTTGCTACCGCTCTCGTACCCACGGGAGATTTCCTCACCATTCCACCAGAAGCGCCAGCCGGTGTTGAACTCAACCGGGGTCCCCTCTTCATCGATGATGTTGACGACCACGGAGGCGCCCACGGGTATTTTATTGAAGCTGAAGTCCACGCCACGGTAGATCGTGCCTTTATAGGAGTTGGTAAGATCCGACGCCTTCAGGTTAAAGACTTGAAGCGAAGAACCCTTGCCGCTATCGTCCGCATCGCCGGTAAACGTGATGAGCTTCTCGTTGTTGACAAGGGTCACCTCGCCGGAAACGCTGTTGCCGGTTACATCGGTGTAACTCGTCTTGCGGTTAAACTTCTTAATGGAGTTGTCGAACTTGAGGCCGTACGTCGCCCTACTGTCTTTGTTGTACTTTGCAATGGTGTAGTTGGAATTCTCCTCGGCAACATCGACCGTACAACTCCCGGTGGGTTTAAGCTTTGCGAGGGGCGTGGAGATCTTCGCCTTTACTTCGGAATCCAGGAAATTGGTGTAATTCTTACCGTTGATGCTCGACATGATGCTCGCGCCATCATCGTTGCCCGTGAACAGGCCATCGTCAGACCAGTCGCCCTGCATCTTCACGACAGACTGGCGATCGGCGTTGTTCATCCAGGTTGTACGGTTTCCCGCGATTGCCGCGGTATAGTCGTAGCCAATGGCTTCAGCGTTATGTGAGCTCTTTTGCCTACCAACCCAGGCACCCTTGTTCCACGCGCCAACGAAAGCCGATGCGGGCTCGCTTGTACCAACCTGGATTTCTTTGATAGAGGTCGCGTTACTCAAGCCCGCGACCGCAAGAACGACGCTGCCCGCAGAAGGACGAAACTGCGCACCAAAGCCAACGGTACCGAAGCGAAATCCCGCGCCAGACGTATTGTTATTACCATCCGTGTAAGGCCAGCTCTCCTTGAGGGGATTGAGCGCAAGCTTACCCTGCACGACGGTAAGGCCCTCGGCCTCGACGGCATATGAACCTGCAACGTTGTCGCGTGTGAGGTAGGAGGGGTCCGCAGGCTTGCCTCCTACGTACATGTCCCTTCCAACGAATGTGGCAACGCCGGGATCGGGGGTGGAGGAACCGATATTCGTGCCGATACCGATAGACGTGGGAACGTAAATACCCGGCCCCACGGTGGCCGTCGCTCTCGCTGAAGCCGCATTCGCACTCTGAGCCTGCTCAGCACTATTTGAAGAGCCAGCCTCGCCGGCATCGGTCTCGTCGCTATTCTGGTTTTCGGCATCCTCGCTGGTGTTATCTACAGCAGCGGACTCACTTGAGGAACCCCCCCCCATCACAGTTTCCTCGGTAGAAACTGTCTGGGCGTCGTTGGCGATGGCCTGCGAGATCGGGGGCATAACGAGCGACAGTACCAGGCTCAAAACGGAAGCTCCGCACAAAACACCTGCTAGTACACGATGTGTCGCTTTATTACTCTGCTTAGATTTATCTGAATTTGCTTTCATCGATGTCTCCTCCCCAAGAGACCGCGATCTTGCTCTTTCACTATCAAACGTATCTGCGCAATCTGTAATTGCGCTCGCGTAGTTATACTATTGTAACTATTGTTTGAACATCCGAGCAACAAAACCGACATTTTTGTAGCCAGTTCTCAATTCTCTTGACATTTACTCAGATTTGCTTTCTTTTATTCGCTATCTGTTTTTTGTTTCTGCTGGTAATTTAGTTGCCTATTATTTTTTAATGGCATTAGATTTATTTGCACAACATTTTGCTCAAGAGCAAGCGTCCTGTGAACGGTCGAAAATCGACCGTGAACGGTAGGTCATTAACCGGGAGGAATAGACTACTAAATTGATGGGAATATCTTTAACCCATCGGTAGTTAGAAGCGTAATGTTCAGACAACAATATTTGAATTTTCGCGCAGATTTTAGGCATCAATTCGCCCAAATCGCCTGAGGCCGCCACAAAGGTGCCTGCCCCTTTGTGGCGGCTCTCCCCCGGCGCTACAGCAGATGCTCCTCGATAAAGATCGCGATGCCGTCTTTGTCGTTGCTGGCGGTTACAAAGTCGGCGGCGGCACGGGTGGCGTCGCTGCCGTTTGCCATGGCAACGCCAACGCCGGCGTCAGCCACCATGCAGGTGTCGTTGTCCGCATCGCCAAACACGCAGATGTCCTGGAGCTCCATATCGTTGAGCTCCGCCACGCGCACAAGGCCGCGCGTCTTGGACACGCGCGGATCCATGAACTCGTAGAGCCGCTGCGTGGTTTGCAGAGCCGCTGCCTTAACGGTGTTATCGGCAAACGTCGACGCCCGCTCGATCACCCGCGGCATTACCTCGGGCGCCATGGTAAACATCACCTTGGGCTGCGGCTCGCGCAAAAACTCGGCAAAATCAACCACCTGGTAGGGCACACCGTCGACGCGCGACAGGTGCTCGACGCACGCGTTGCTCTCGGGCACGTAGAACACGCCGTCTCGGGGGCAGACGGGCGTTGCCGGAAGGTCCGCCATGTGCTCGCAGATGCGCGCGATGGTCTCGCCCGGCAGCGGATAGCTCAGCTCGTTGATGTCGTGCGCGCGGTCGATGACCTCGGCGCCACCGCAGCCCACCATCACGTCTACCAGGCCTTCGATACCCCAGAGCTCGTACATGGCCTCGGTCGCGTGGGCGTCGCGCCCGGTGCACAGGCCAAAGAGTACGCCGCGCTCGCGCAGGGCGCGAATCGCCGCCACGGTGCGCGGGGACACCGTGTGCTGGCTCGTAAGCAGCGTGCCGTCGATATCGCAGAACACGGCTTTGATATGGCTGAAGGTGGTGTCCATGGGGGCCTTTCTGGGTTGTGCGGCGATGCGGGGTGTATTCGTGAACGGCGTACATGGTATACCAAGGCACAGGCGCGGCCTGTCAAAGCAAAAACCACCACAAAGGAGCCTGGCCGCTTTGTGGTGGCCGGACCCGAAGGGCGGCCTGCCCGGAGCGCAAACCATCACAACATTCGACGCTTTTCGTCAAAATCGCGATTTTCATCGAATGTTGTGATGGTTTTACTGCCTTGCGGCACGATCCAAATGCCGGCGTCCAAACAGCAGCAACGCCGTGGGAACCGCCGTCACGACCATGCCCGCCCCTACGAGCGTCTGCTGCACGCCAAATGTTGCTGCCAGCCACGGGGCAATCGCCAGCGGGGCCACGCCGGCGAACATGTTGCCAAAGCCCATGACCGAGTTGACGCGGCCGAGCTGCTCGAGCGGGGTCGTCGTTTGCACGATGGTGTTGTGGAGCGGATTGACGACACCCCAGGCAACGCCCAGGGCAATCTGGCCGATGAGAGCCACACCCACGTACGGCGTCCCCACATAAAGCAGGCTTCCCAGGCCCACGGACATAAGCGCCACGAGCAGCGTTTTAAGACTGACGAGGCGCGGCGGCATGCGAAGCGCCAGGATGGCGCCCAGCACCGCGCCCACACCGCAGGCTGACGAGAGCCAGCCCATCCATTCGACTCCGACGTGCAAGACGTCGCGATAGAAGAACGACTCCAGCGGATCGAAGGCGCCGTAGCCAAAGTTCGAAAGGAAGATGATGCAGAAGAGCAGGGCGAGGACGCTGTTGGTGAAGACCGTCTTGATGCTGGTCGCGAAGGTGGCGCGGGCGGACGTGCTGGGGTCGGGGCTTTGGCTTGCGCGCTCCCCTTCCTCTGCCGAATCGGCACCCGCATGCCCCGCCCGCGGCTTAAAGCCCCAGCCGGCGATGAACGCCAGCACGGTAAAGAGCATCATGAGCACGAACACCGCGCGCGACGATGAAGCCGCCGCGGCAAAGCCGCCCAGCGTGGGGCCGACGATGATGCTCACGTTAGAGAACATGGTGATGGCGGAGTTGATGTCTTTGAGTTCGACGGGGTCGTCGGTGAGGTAGGCCGGATAGGACGTGGCGATGGGCTGGGCGAACCCCATTACAAAGCCCAAGAGTACCGCGCCGGCAAGGATTGTTCCGGTCGCGTCGCCAAAGACGATGATTGCCGCGCCCGTTGCTAGCGTGCCGACGATGCTCAGCAGAAAATGACGGCGCGGACCCCAGGCGTCGAGCGCCGCGCCACCCGCAAAGGATCCCAGGATCACGAAGACGTTCATAAATAGGACGGCCAGCGACGTCGCGACGACCGAAGCGCCGTCCGCATAGGTGAGCGTTCCGATGACGCCGATAAAGTAACTGGTCTGGAATCCGGTATAGATCAGAAAGCGCATCGCCACCAGGCGCTTAGCCTGAGCAGACAACGACGAGTTGGTTTTTGAGAATAGAGGAATGGGCATAAGAGCTCCTTGTTGCATACGAATACGGGCCGCGGGCATTGGCCGCCGACCATCGACTCAATCTTTCTGTATGCAACGCTAAGGACGCATCGGGCCCCTTCTCTCCGTCTTCGCCCGGATGAACTTCTTGGTAGATTTTAAGGCATGTCCCAAACATCTACCAAAGCAAAACCACCACAAAGGTGCCTGCCTGTGGTGGCCCAATGATATGGCAGCGTAGCGAGCCGGTTCCAAGTGTCCCAGGTCGCCCCGAAAGAGGAGCGACGCGTACTTTGGTACGCGAGCGACGGTTTGAGGGGCGAGATGGGGTGCTTGGGGCCGGCGCAGCGTCAAGCCTAAAGATGGTCTTGGATTAGGTCGCAGATGGCTCGGGCGTCGTTGATGTTGATGGCTCGGGTCGCAAAGCCGGCGTCGAAGGCCTGGCGTGCCAGGGCTTCGTTGCAGGCAAGGGCCAGCGTGTGGCCATCAACCAGGTCGAGCGAGCTCTTGCCGCGCAGACGGTCGACACCGGAGCGCGCGACCACGATGTTGTCGAAGCCCTCGGTCTTGTAGCCCTCGATGATCACCACGTCGACATCGTTGTAGCGCGACAGCAGCTCGCGCGCGGGCATCTCGTCCTCCTCGCGCGTGTCGGCGTACTCCGCCCAGCGCGTGGCGCAGATGAGGCCCACGTGCTTGGATCCGGCCTGGTGATGACGCCACGTATCCTTAGCGGGCACGTCGATATCGAAGCCGTGGTGCCCGTGATGCTTGAGCGAACCCACGCGCAGGCCGCGGCGAGTGAGCTCGGCGATAACCTTCTCGACGAGTGTGGTCTTGCCCGAGTTCTGGTAGCCGATAAACGCGATCGCGGGGACGGCCGGAGTGGGAGCTGCGGGCGCGACGGCGACGGGTACGTTCGCGGGTGCGGCACCGTCAGCGGCCACGGCCTCAACAGCAGCAGCCTGACGCTCTGCGCGATCCCACACACCCGAGCGGCCGCCCTCCTTGTGCAGCAGGCGCACGTCGACGATCTCCATGCCGCGATCGACTGCCTTGCACATGTCATAGATCGTTAGGCACGCGGCACTCGCGCCGGTCAGGGCCTCCATCTCGATACCCGTCTTGCCCGTCACGCCGGCCGTAACCAGCACGTGAAAGCCAACCTGCCCGTCCGTGCGCGCCGGTGCCCAGCCCTCGGGCACGTCCTCGGCAGGCGTCCCCGCCGCAGCGATGGGCGCAATGTCGCACTTGCTCTTGGTAATGAGCAACGGATGGCACATGGGGATGATGTCGCTCGTGCGTTTGATGGCCATGATGCCCGCCACGCGCGCGCAAGCGAGCACGTCGCCCTTTTTGGCGCGGTCCTGCAGCACCATGGCCTGCGTCTCGGGATGCATGAGGATGGTGCCCTCGGCGATGGCGATGCGATGGGTCTCGGCCTTGTCGGACACGTCGACCATGCGCACCTCGCCCTTGGCGTCCACATGCGTCAGCTCGTCGCGACGGGCGTCGCGGGCGTCACGGACGGGCTCGGTGGCAGCACTGGCAGTCGGCTGCACGGACGCGTCGGCGCTGCCAGCATTCGTCGCAGCCGTGACTTTGTGGGCAGACATCGCGGCCCTGCGAGCGGCCTTGGTGGCATCGGCGTACCTGCTCTTGGCCATATGATCATCCTCCGATTTGGGACATAAATCGTTGCGTGCCCTCAATTATCGCGTGTTCCTGCGGTTTGTGGGCCACGGCATCGCGCCAAATCGAAAGTACCTGCATATCATCACCACGGCGCAGGGCGTCGCGCACCGAATACTCGGCATCGCTGAACAGGCACGGACGCACGTTGCCATCGGCCGTCAGGCGCAGACGGTTGCAATTCGCGCAAAAATGGTTGGACATGGCGCTAATAAAGCCGACCGTTCCCGCCGCGCCCGGAAAGTGCCAGTAGCGCGCAGGGCCCGCGCCGGCAGGAGCGTCGTTGATGTCGAGCGGCTCGAGCTCGCCCAGTCCCGCCGCGGTGGCCCCGGCATTGATGCGCACCCGCAGCTCGTCACTCGGCACGGTGTCGCTCGCGTCCCACAGCTCGGGATTGAGCGTGGGCGCATGCGGGTCCACAGCGCAATGCGAGCTCGTGCGCTCGTCGCCAATGGGCATGTATTCGATAAAGCGCAGGTGGATGGGACGGTCGACGGTCAAGCGCGCGAGGGCTGCCACATCCTGGTTGAGCCGGCGCACTACAACGCAGTTGACCTTAACGGGCTCAAAGCCCCAAGCCAGCGCCGCATCGATGCCGGCCATGGTCTGCTCGAGCCGACCCAGGCGCGTGATCTTTCCAAAGAGCGTAGGGTCGAGCGTGTCGAGCGAAATGTTGACGCGGTTAAGCCCGGCATCTTTGAGCTGTGGTGCCAGCTTGGGCAGCAGGGCGCCGTTGGTGGTGAGCGAGATGTCCTCGATCTGCGGAATCGCGCGGATGTCGCGAATAAGCGGGATGATACGGCGGCTGACCAGCGGCTCGCCGCCCGTCAGGCGCACGCGGCGAATGCCCTCCCCCGCCACCAGGCGCACAAAGCGGGCAATTTCCTCGGCACTGAGGAGCTCATCGTGCGCACGAGGGGCCACGCCGTCGGCGGGCATGCAGTAAATGCAACGGAAATTGCACTTGTCAGTTACGGCAATGCGCAGGTAGTTGATGTCGCGGCCAAAACCATCATGTTGCACGTGCCCGTCCACGCAGCCCTCCCCTCACGCGGCATTTTATTCTTCGGAAAACATAATACCCCACGAGAGGATCACGCCGACACCCGTACGACAGGACAGGTCGCTTCGAGCAAGACCGGCTTCCCAAGCCCATCCTCAGCACGTAAACCATCACAACATTCGATGCTTTTCTCGTTTTCGGCGAAAAACGTCGAATGTTGTGATGGTCTGCTTGCCCACGGCACCCCGTAGAAGGACCAAAGCGTCCCTAAAGGCCGCCGTCCCAGTGCCGAATCACGAATTCTCGCAAGTCGTTCTGACGTTTCTGGAACGCTTCGCTTCGGTCGCACTTAAGGCCCATAGCGAGCGCGATGGCATTCATCGCCCGGTGCAATTGCAGCTGATGGGCAAACTGAGTCCCGGTGAGGACGATCATCCTAAAGCCCAGCGCGCTCAGCACGGTCATACGCTCCGCGTCCGACGCACTGCGCTGTTTATCAAGATGGTCCGAGCCGTTGTATTCAATCCCCGTACCGCTCGCAGGCGTATATACGTCGATCTCGAAATACCCGGCCTTTGCGAGATACTTGAACTCGTTGGGAACATCGACCCGATGGTTGAGTTCAATCTTGGCGTATCCCAGCCCTCCCTGGAAACGTTTTGCTACGACCATGATTGCGGTGGCCGTCTCCATGGGAGATCGCGCGCCATCGTGCACGCGCCTGAGCACGGCGGCCGCGCGTATAGCCCCCTGACGAGATCGGTTCTCATTGCAATAAGCAATCAAGTCGGCAACGGTATACCTCTGCCCCATCTCGACATAATCGCCTGTCGACAGATGATTCAAATGGTATCGGGCACAAATTTCGTAGCCATATTCCAGCTGCTCGGGCTCACTCATCCACGAACCCGCTTGGACAAAGCACATGGCCTCATCAACCACCAGAAGGCCCTCTGCCACCTCGATAAGATGGCCTGGAGGTATCGGCGCTCCAAACACGTGGCACCTAAATCCAGCCGGCGTCGAGCGCTCAAAATCGAAGTTGACGAGCGTGTCGATATGATCGAGCTCTTCTCGTGGAATACCGAGCGAAACCAGATAGTCGGTAACGATCCCAACTGCCGTTGAAGCCCTCAGCCCCTTGGCATCGAGTCCCAATTTGGGCAAGCCCGCAGTCGGCTCCGCCTCGTCGGCAATCGAGTCCTCATCGTATAGGCTGCTTGCTCGCGAGAGCGGCTCGGACAGGCGCGCCACGTTGTGGTACAGCCAGGCAGTCTTATGGGACAGGACAATCGGCAGGTCCATGAGCCCTCCAATGGGTCGGATAACCAACCTTATTCCCCTGCTCGCGGATTCGCACACCTTCGTGCGCAAGAAAGCGATTCCACCCGGTCGAGTGGCAGAAAAACCATCACAACATTCGATGCTTTTCCCGATTTTGGCAAAAAACGTCGAATGTTGTGATGGTTTGAGGCGAGGTGAGGAGCATGGAGGGGTCAAAGCATCGTGCTCGAACGGGTTAATCCAGCTCTTTTAAGCCATGCGCCAGCTGCCAGTACTCGCCGTGCTGGGCGAGCAACTCTTCGTGCGTGCCGCGCTCGATGATGCGGCCGTGTTCGAGGACCATGATGGCGTCGGCGTCGCGGACGGTGGACAGGCGGTGCGCGATCATAAACGTGGTGCGACCGCGCATGATGCGGTCCATACCGCGCTCGATGAGCTTTTCGGTACGCGTGTCGATACTCGAAGTGGCCTCGTCCAGGATGAGCACCGGCGGATCGGCGACGGCCACGCGCGCAATGGCGAGCAGCTGGCGCTGGCCCTGCGACAGGTTGGCGCCGTCGGCCGTGACCGGCGTGTCGTACCCTCTAGGCAGGCGGCGAATAAATGAATCCGCGCAGGCTGCCTCGGCAGCGGCGCGCACCTCCTCGTCGGTCGCGTCGAGCTTGCCAAAGCGGATGTTCTGCGCAATGGTGCCGCTAAACAGGTGCGTATCCTGTAGCACGATGCCGAGCGACCCGCGCAGGCTGGCCTTGGCAATGTGCTTGACGTCGATGCCGTCGTACGTGATCTCGCCGTCATCGACCTCGTAGAAGCGGTTGATGAGGTTAGTGATGGTCGTCTTTCCGGCGCCCGTCGAGCCAACAAAGGCGATCTTTTGCCCCGGCTTGGCGAACAGGTTGAGATCTGTGAGCACACGCGTGCCCGGCACGTAGGAAAAGTCCACGGCATGGAAGCGCACGTCGCCGGCGAGCGGGACCAGACCGGTAACAAGCTCGGTACCATCGGCCGCCACCGCACGACCCGATTCATCAACGGCGGCCACGTCGTGCAGATGCCCGTACGTGCCCACACCCTGGCCCTCGGGAATCTTCCACGCCCACGCCGCGTCGCCCGTCTGCACCAGCTCCACGCAGCCCTCGTCCACCTCGGGCTTAAGGTCCATAGCGGCAAACAGGCGCTCGGCACCGGCCAGCGCGTTGAGTAGGAAGTTGCCCAACTGCGTGAACTGATTGATGGGCATGGCCGCCTGGCGCACAAAGACCAGGTAGCTCGCGAGTGCACCCACGTCGGCAAGTCCCTTGATGCAGAGCATGCCGCCCGCCACGGCAACGATGGCGTAGTTGACGTAGCCGATCACCACGGTCATGGGCACCATTGAGTTGGCGTAGGCCTGTGCGGCGCCACCGGTACGGCGCAGCTCCTGGTTGCGCGTGTCAAAACCGGCAACATTGGCCTGCTCGTGGTTAAAGACCTTAATGACCTTTTGGCCCGAGACCATCTCCTCGACGTATCCGTCCAAGTCGCCGAGCGATGCCTGCTGGGCGGCAAAGAAACGCTTAGAGCGCGCGCCCGAGTAGCGCGCATACAGCACAATGGCCGCATCGCACACGAGCGTGATAATCGTGAGCTGCCAGTTAAGGATGATGAGCATGGCCGTGGTGCCCACAACCTGAATGGCGGCCTGAATCAAGTTGGCAAAGCTGTTGTTGAGCGCCTCGGAGACGGTGTCGACGTCGTTGGTGAAAAAGCTCATGATGTCACCCGAGCGCGTGCTGTCAAAATAACTGAGCGGCAGCGTCTGGATGTGCGCGAACAGGTCGCGGCGAATATCGGACACCACGCGTTGGGCCGCGCGCACCATGATCTGTGAGTAGCCCAGGGCCGAGAGCACGCCCGCAGCGTAGATGATCGCCGTCAGGATGACCTGCTTGGCGAGCAGCTCCTCCCCGCCCGTGGCCAAACCGTTAACGATGGGGCGCACCATGTAGGTGCCGGCGAGGCTCGCGATGGCGGCGACGGAGGCGAGCACGCCCACCGCGAGCAACGAGAACTTGGCATGCCCCATGTAGGAGAGCAGGCGGCGCACCGTGCGCTTGAGGTCGGCCGGGCGTGCTTGGGCTGCGGTCTTAGGCATGGCGCTCACCCCCTTCCAAGGGCGATCCGCTGGGAACGGAGGAAAACGGATCATTCGCGCAGCCATCGTCGCCGCCGTCGCTGGCGTCCGTGTTCCCCGCAAACTCCATCTGCGAGGCGTAAATCTCCTGGTATATGTTGTCGCCCGCCAGCAGTTCCTCGTGCGTGCCCACGCCGTGGACACGACCGTCATCCAACACCACAATGCGATCGGCATCCATGACGCTCGCGATGCGCTGGGCGATGATGAGCACGGTCGTATTGGGAATCCGAGCGATGTGCTCGCGAATCTTAGCGTCGGTCGCCATATCGACCGCGCTGGTGGAGTCATCAAAAATGAGCACGCGCGGATGCTTGAGCAGTGTGCGTGCGATGCACAGGCGCTGCTTCTGGCCACCCGAGACACCGGCGCCGCCTTGGCCCAACTCGCCGTCGAGTCCGCCGATGCGATCAAGGAACTCGTCCACGCACGCCGCGCGGCAAGCCGCGAGGAGCTCATCGTCCGACGCCTGCGGATTGCCCCACTGCAGGTTCTCACGCACGGTGCCCGTGAACAGCACATTCTTCTGCAGCACAATGCCCACCGCGTCGCGCAAGGTAGCCAGGTCGTAGTCACGCACGTCATGTCCGCCCACAAGCACGGCGCCCTCGGTGGCGTCGTACAGGCGCGCAATCAGCTGCACAAGCGAACTCTTGCCCGAACCCGTGCCGCCGAGGATGCCCACCGTCGAGCCGCTCTCGATGCGAAGGTCGATATGCTCGAGCACATCCTCGACTGCATCCGCGCGGTATTTAAACGACACGTCGCGAAACTCGATACCGCCGTCCGCTGGTGCCGCAGTCGCGAGGTCTCCCACAGGGTTGGCGATAAAGGGTTCCTCATCGAGCACCTCTGCGATACGGCCCACACTCGTAAGAGCGCGCGTGAGCAGCAAAAACACGTTGGAAATCATCATGAGCGAGTTCATGATCAGCAGCACGTAGCTCATAAAGCCCGTGAGAGAGCCCACGCCCAGCTTGCCGGCGAGAATCATGCGGCCGCCAATCAACAAGATGGAGAGCGCAGCCACGTACATCGACAGCTGAAACACCGGCAGGTTGAGCACGGCGGTGCCGAAGGTCTTGGTCGCCGTGCCGGCGAGCTCGGTATTGACGGTGTCAAACTTGTCGCACTCGTGCTCGGCGCGCACGTAAGCCTTCACGGCGCGCACGGCGGTAAGGTCCTCTTGCACCACGCCGTTAAGGTGGTCCATCGAGGTCTGGAGTTGGCGGTAGAGCGGACTGACGCGATAGGTGATGACACCCAGCACGATTGCCAGCACGGGCAAGATGATCGCAAAGACGGTGGCGAGCGGGCGCGACAGCATCAGCGCGTAGATAAGGCCGACGATAAGCGTCACCGGGCCGCGCACCATAGGGCGAAAGCCGTTGCTCACAGCATTTTGGATAACGGTGATGTCCGTGGTCATGCGAGTGACGAGCGAGCTGGCGTCGTAGTTGTCCAGGTTACCAAAAGCGAGCGTCTGAATCTTTTTGTACTCGGCCTCGCGCAGGTTAGCGCCTAGGCCCGAGGCAACGCGGGCGGACGTGTGTGCATAACCCAAGCCCAGTACCAGCGAAAGCGCAGCGCACACCAACATGTACGCGCCCTGCAGCAGCATGTAGTTGATATCACCCGCAGGCACGCCCACATCGATGATGTTGGCCATGATGACCGGGATAAACAGCTCGAGCACCGTCTCGACCGACACAAAGAACACGCCGAGAATGGCATCGCGACGGTATGCCCCTAGATAAGAAAACAGTATTTTGAGATTGCGCACGCAGGTTCAACCCCCATCAAACGTTGTTCGCAAACGCACGTATTATTGCGCGCCGAATAATGGTGTCAAGTATTCCGAAATCGTTTTCTGCAAGGTTAACGCCGGCGGCGAGTTCTCGTGACGTGTGTCCATATTCACTCGGAATAATGGTGCGCGTGACTTTTTTCGCCCGGCACCCAACACAAACCTTGACTCTACAATCGTTGTAGGGTTTTCACTACACTGGTACATAAACAAACCCAGTCAGAAAGTGCCCCCGCTCATGGAACACGACCTCACACGCGGCAATGTCCTTAAGACCATCGCGGTCTTTGCCCTGCCCTATATGCTCTCGTACTTTTTGCAGATGCTCTACGGCATGGCCGACCTGTATATGATGGGGCAGTTTAGCGGCGCCGCCGGCATCACCGCTGTGGGCAATGGCGCGCAGACGCTCTATATCATTACCGTGACGCTCGTGGGCCTGGCCATGGGAACGACGGTCATCGTCGGCCACGCCGTGGGCTCGCGCCGGTTTGACCGCGCCGAGACCGCCATCGGCAATACCATCACGCTGTTTATGGGCGTCTCGGTAGTACTGGCCGTCATCTTGTTTGCACTTTGCCCGCAGGTTGTGGCGCTCATTGGCACGCCGCCCGAGGCGGTCGAAGGCACCGCCGCCTACCTGCGTATCTGCTTTGTCGGCATTCCGTTTATCGCCGCATACAACATTCTCTCGGCCATCTTTCGCGGGCTGGGCGATTCGCGCTCGCCTATGTACGTGATTGGCGTGGCATGCATCATCAACATCGCGCTCGACTTTCTATTTATCGGCCACATGGGGCTCGGCCCCGTGGGCGCGGCGCTCGGCACAGTGACCGCCCAGACGGCCAGCGTTGCCCTCGCGCTCGTGTGGCTCAAGAGCCGCCGCACGAACATCCACGTTAAGCGCAGCGACCTGCGCCCCCAGCCCGAGGTGCTCGGCAGCATTCTTAAGATCGGCGTGCCTGTGGCTGTACAGGACGGCTGCATCCAGGTGGCGTTTATGTTTATCACCGTCATCGCCAACCACCGAGGGCTCGTCGACGCCGCCGCCGTAGGCCTGGTCGAGAAGATGATCAGCTTTTTGTTCATTGTTCCGAGTTCCATGGGCGCCACCGTCAGCGCGCTCACGGCGCAAAACGCCGGTGCAGGAAAGGGCGGTCGTGCGCGTCAGGTACTCAAGGATGCCATGACGATCTCGGTGGTGTACGGCTGTCTGATCACGATGCTGATGTGGCTGGTGGCGCCGGCGTTTATCGGCTTTTTTGCCAAGGACCCCGCGGTGGTCGCGGCCGGTACCGGCTATATGCACAGTTATATTTTCGACGCAATCTTTGCCGGCATCCACATTTGCTTTAGCGGCTTTTTCGCTGCATACGGCAAGAGCTACATCGGCTTTGCGCACAACGTGCTGGCCGTGGCGCTCATTCGCGTGCCGGGCGCGTGGCTGCTGTCGAACGCCTATTCCAACACGCTGTTTCCCATGGGCATCGCTTCGCCATGCGGATCGATTTTGTCGGCAGTCATCTGTGTTGTCGCGTTTACCGTGCTCAACCGGCGCGGGGCTTTTGACAGGTTGGCAGCGTAGCGAGGCAACGCGAGATCGCCCTGATCGACGACATCGTCAGCGACGACCCCGCGACCTACGTGACGCAGATCACGGTGCCGGTTGCCCCGTCCAAATAAGAACCGCCCGGAAGGCATCGTGCTTCCGGGCGGTTCTTCAATTTGGTTATCGATGCGCTAAGCCTCCGGCACCTCACCGGTCGCAAGGATCTGCTCGAGTGCGTCCTCGTCCAGCACGGGTACGCCCAGCTGCTCAGCCTTGGTGAGCTTGGAGCCCGCTTTGGGGCCGGCGACCAGGTAGCTCGTCTTCTTCGATACACTGCCCGAAACCTTGGCGCCGAGCACCTTGAGCGCGGCGCCCGCCTCGTCGCGCGTGCGGTTGACGAGCGTACCGGTCAACACAAACGTCAGGCCCGCGAGTGGCTGCGCGTCGGCGAGCTCGCCTGCTACGCCGGCATCGGCTGCAGCCTGCGCATGGGCGGCGCCCAGGTCGACCTCGAGCGACAGGCCCGCCTGGCGCAGGCGCTCCAGCACGGCAAGGTTCTCGGGCACGGCCAGGAACTGCTTAACGCTCGCCGCAATCTTGGGACCGATGCCCTCGCACTCGGCGATGTCTTCTTCGCTCGCCAAGATGAGCTTGTCAATCGACAGGAATCGCTCGGCGATGACCTCGCCCACACTCTTGCCCACGTGGCGGATGCCCAGGGCAAACAGCACGCGGCCGAGCGGCTGGCTCTTGGACTTGTTGAGCTCGGCGATGATTTTCCCGGCCGTCTTGAGGCCCACCGGAATGGGATCGCCCTTCTTGACGCCCTTTTTGCTGTTGGAGCTGGCATAAGTGCGCCCCGTGTCCAGGCCGGCGATGTCGTCGACCGTGAGCTGATAGAAGTCCGCGACGTCGTGAATCAGGCCGGCGGCGATCATCTTGTCGACGATCTCGTCGCCCAGGCCGTCGACGTCCATGCAGCCGCGGCTCACCCAATGGAGCAGGCGCTCCTTGAGCTGCGCGGGGCAGTCGATGGAAACGCAACGGTAGGCGACCTCGCCGTCCTCGTGGACCACGGGGCTGCCGCACACGGGGCAGACCTCGGGCATGTGCCAGTCGACCGAATCGGCCGGGCGCTTATCGAGCACCGGGCCCACGACCTCGGGAATTACGTCGCCTGCCTTGTGCACGATGATAGTGTCGCCCTCGCGCACGTTTTTGCGGCGGATCTCGTCGATGTTGTGCAGCGTGGCGCGCGCGATGGTGGAGCCGGCAACCGTCACCGGGTCGAACTCGGCGACCGGCGTGAGCACGCCGGTGCGACCCACCTGGATGCGTATCTCGCGCAGGACGGTCTGCTTTTCCTCGGGCGGGAACTTAAAGGCGATGGCCCAGCGCGGCGCGCGGGCGGTAAAGCCCAAGTCGAGCTGCTGCTGGAAGCTATCGACCTTTACAACCACGCCGTCGATGTCGTAATCCAGGTCACCGCGATGCTCGAGCGCCTGGGCACAGAACTCGTGGACCTCGGCCGGCGTGGCGCAACGAGCCACGTTGGGGTTGACGCTAAAGCCGGCACTACGCAACCAGTCCAGAAACTCGCGCTGGCTGTGGACGTGCAACGGGTCGGTATCGGCAATGGCATAGATAAAGGTGGCCAGGTCACGGCGTGCCGTGACCTTGGGATCCTTTTGGCGCAGGCTGCCGGCGGCGGCGTTGCGCGGGTTGGCGAAGGGGTCGCGACCCTCGGCATCGGCCTCGTCGTTCAGACGAACAAAGCTGCCCTTGGGCATATAGACCTCGCCGCGTACTTCGATGGTGCGCTCGCGATCGGCGGCCATGTGGGCGAGCGCCGGCTCGGACAGATGCATGGGCACATCCTTGATGGTGCGCACGTTGAGCGATACGTCCTCGCCCGTGGTGCCGTCGCCGCGCGTGGCGGCGCGCACAAAGGTGCCGTTTTGGTAGGTAAGCGCCACGCCCAGACCGTCGATCTTAAGCTCACAGGTATAGGTGACGCTACCGGCACCGAGCGCATCCTCGGTGCGCTGGAGCCAAGCGTCGAGCTCGTCCAGGTCCATGGCATCGTCCATAGAATACATGCGTGCCATGTGCGTGACCGGCGTAAACTGCTCGCTCACATAGCCGCCCACGCGCTGGGTATAGCTGTCGGGCGTCACCAGGTCGGGGTAGGTCGCCTCGATCTCCTGCAGCTCAACGAGCATTTTGTCAAAGGCGGCATCCGTGATCTCGGGCGCATCGAGCATGTAGTAGCGATAGGCGTGGTAATCGAGCTCGTGGCGCAGCTCGGCCGCACGCGCTGCCGCCTGGGCACGGGCGTCGGCCGGTGCGGCGGCATCCGCGCTCGCGGGCGTTTCGGTATCGATGTCCACGCCGTCCCCAAACAGGCTCGATTGCTCCATAGCGGCACTCCTTCGCTCGATTTCAAACGGATACTAGAGTACCACCGGTCGCAAAGGGGCCGAATAGCGGTCTCAAACCGCACCGAATCGGCAGCCGTCGGATCGGGGTGGATCGCGCGATCAAACCATGCCCTTGCCGTTTCTACATGATCCGTTTTCCTCCGTCCCCAACGGATCAATAAGAAAAGAGGGGCTGTCCCGCATTGGTGGGACAGCCCCTCTGGCATTGGTATGTGCGAAACGGCTCGCTAGAACCCCTGGCCGTAACCTTGACCCTGGCCCTGCTGGCCCAGCAGCTCCTCCAGATACTGGCGCAGCTGCTCGTCGGTAATACCGCCGTTGCCGGTATCGGTCGAACTGTCGTCCTGCTGCTGGTTCTGCAGCTCTTCATCGGAGCCCAGCTCGACGGTGACCCTCTTCTCTTCCTTGCCGCGCATGAGTGTGATCTCGACCTTCTCGCCCACCTCGTGGCTGCGCAGCGCGATGATCAGGCCATCGGCGCTCGTAATCTCATCGTCGCCCAGCTTGGTGATGACGTCGCCCTCCTGAATGCCGGCCTTGGCGGCAGGACCATCCTCAACGACGCTCGCCACATACGCGCCGCTATCGGTGCTCAGCTTGTTGGTGCGGGCGTTGAGCGCATTGACGCTCGAAAGCGTAGCGCCCAGGTACGGATGCACCGGCGTCTTGCCGTCGATAATCTGGTCGGCAATGTTCTTGGCATAGTTGACCGGAATGGCAAAGCCCACGCCCGAGCTGGAGCCCGAATAGCTCTCGATGAGCGAATTAATGCCCACGAGCTCACCATTGTCGTTAACGAGCGCGCCACCGGAGTTGCCCGGGTTGATGGCGGCATCGGTCTGGATCATGTTGGCGTAGATGGTGTTGCCGCTGGTAGAGCTCATGGCCGTGGAGCGATAGAGCGCCGACACGATACCCGTAGAGACAGACTGTTCGTTGCCGAACGGCGAGCCGATCGCCATAACCCACTCGCCCACGTTGAGCTTGGAGGAGTCGCCGATCTCGATCGGCGTGAGCTTGGAGGCGTCTGCATCCTTGAGCTTGATGACGGCGAGGTCGCTCGAGGCGTCGTTGCCCACGAACTCGGCCTCATAGGTGGTGCCGTCGTCCATGGTCACCACGTACTGGTCATAGCCATCGACCACGTGGTTGTTGGTGAGGATGTGGCCCTCGGTATCGAGCACCACGCCCGAACCGACGCTGCCCGAACTATCCGACTCATCAGCAGACTGCGAAAGCGAGCCATTCTGGCTGCCGCTCGAAGTGGCGGTAATGGAAACCACGGAGGGCAATGCCTTGGCAGAAACGGCCTCGGCCAGCGTGGTGTCCTCGGAGTCGATCGTAATCTTTTGCGTCGACGAACCCGAAGCACCCGCCGTCACGGCATTCTTTCCGCCGCCGATATCGAGCGTGCCGCTCATAATGAGCGCAATGACCAGCAGGGCGCCGCAGGCACAGCCGGCGAGTGCCGTAATAAAGATCGGTAGCTTTTTGGTCTTGGTCTTGACCACTGTGTGCTTGTTCACGACCTGCGCACCGCCCAGCGGCTTGCCGGTCTGTGTGTCGTAGGCCTGCACGTAGGGAATGTTGCTGCCGGCAGGCGTCGACTCCACCTGCACACGCGGCTGCTGCTGGGTCTCGCCGGCGTTGCCCGCATCCTGGGGACGCTGGGAATCGTACTCGCTCATAGCTGCGATCCTTTCGTCGAATAACCAAAGGCCCGCCAAACATGTGGCGGGCCATCATTGTTCACGTTGAGTTGTACCCCAATATGCGGATGCACGTGTATGAGAACGCAATCTTTTAGGAAGGCTTAAGTTCTGCTGCAGGCCCAAAAGGACCCGGCCTACGGCAAAACCACCACAAAGGTGCCTATCCCCTTTGTGGTGAAAAGCTAGTCCTTAAACAGATAGCCCACGCCGCGGACGGTGGTGATGTGCGCCGCGATCTGCGGGCCCACCTTGGAGCGGATGCGTCGAATGTGCACGTCGACGGTGCGCGTGCCGCCGCAGTACTCAAAGCCCCATACGCGGTGCAGCAGCACCTCGCGGCTGTAGGCGCGGTTGGGGTGCGTCGCCAAAAAGCTCAGCAGCGAGTACTCCATCAGCGTCAGGTCGATGGGCTCGCCATCGAGCGTCACCTGGTAGGTAGCCAGGTTGATCTCAAGGTTATCGATGTTGAGCACATCGTCGGCGGTAACGGTCTCCTCCTCGCCCATCAAGCGCTGCGCGCGAGCCTTGAGCTCGTTGGGCGTCGCCGTGGGGCATACAAAGTCGGCATGCGCGTGGTTCGGCAGACGCAGGGTGCCGAGCGCCTCGTCGTCGACGATCACCAGCATGGGGACGCCGCCGCGGTCGTCGAGCCATTTGGCAATCTGATCGATGCGGTCGCTGCGGATGCCATCGGAATCGAGAATCAGCAGGTCAAAGTCGTGCGCCGCAGTCGGCGAATCGGGGGTTGCCAGGCTCACCTCGACACCCAGGGTGGTCGTCAAGCTGCGGGCAAACTCGTGGAAGCGCGTCGTGCGCGCCATGAACAGGGCACTCTTTTCGGACATATCGGCCTCCAAAGAAATGAGCTCAATCGTACTGGAACAAGCCAGCGCGATTAGGAGTTCGCCAGGTAGTGCTTGATCTCCCACTCGGTGATCGTAGACTCAAACTTATGCCACTCGTCGCGCTTCTTTTTGAGGAAGAAGCTATGGATATGCTCGCCGAGGGCATCCTTCATAAACTGCGAGTCCTCAAACACGTCGAGCGCCTCTTTGAGCGAACGCGGCAGCGGCGTGTAGCCGGCCTCGACCATCTGGCGGTCGGTGAGCTTGAGCGTCTCGGCCGTTGCCTCAGGCGGGAGCTCCAGCTTGCGCTCGATGCCGTCCAGACCAGCCGCCAGCGTGACGGCGTTGACCAGGTACGGATTGGCCATGGGGTCGGGGCTGCGCAGCTCGATGCGCGTGGACAGCTGCTTGCCGGGTTTGTAGACCGGGATGCGGACCATACTCGCGCGGTTGCGCAGGCCCCACGTGGCGTACTGCGGCACGGAGTCGCCACCCGTGGTGATGCGCTTGTACGAGTTGACCGTGGGGTTAGTGATAGCGCTGATCTCGCGCGCGTGCGCCAGGATGCCGGCCATGTAGTGCTTGGCGATATCGGAGAGATGGTACTTCTCGTCGTCCTCTCCCCAAAAGACGTTGTTGCCGTCGTGGTCGAACAGCGACTGGCACAGGAACATAGCGCTGCCATCCTCGCCCGCCAGCGGCTTGGGCATAAAGGAGGCGTGGCAACCGCTCTCGTAGGCCTGCTGCTTAATGATGAGCTTTGCCGTGGTGATGGCGTCGGACATGCTTAAGGCCTCGGCATGGCGCAGGCTCATGCCGTGCTGCGAGCGGCCGGCGGCGTGGAAGGTGTACTCCACGGGCACGGACATCTTCTCGAGCGTGAGGACCGTGTTGCGGCGCAGGTCGCGGGCGGCATCGCTTACCGAAAGGTCAAAGTAGCCCACGTTGTCGAGCGGCTCGGGCGTGTGCTCGTCGGGGAAGTAGTAATACTCCAGCTCGGCGCCCACGTTGAGCAGATAGCCAGCCTTCTCGGCCTTGCGGAACATGCGGCGCAGGGCATCGCGTGGATCGCCGGCAAAGGGCTTGCGATCGGGGGTGCACACGTCGCAGAACACGCGGGCGACGCCGTTGTGGCTCGGGCGCCACGGCAGGATCTGGAAGGTCGAAGCATCGGGAAACGCCAGCATGTCGGCTTCCTCGGGCGTGGCAAAGCCCTCGATGGCGGAGCCGTCAAAGCCAATACCCTCCTCAAAAGCGACCTCGAGGTCCTCGGGGCTAATGGCAAAGTTCTTGAGGCGGCCGAGAATGTCGACAAACCACAGACGCACAAAGCGGATATCACGCTGCTCTACGGAGCGGAGTACGTAATCGATGTTCTGCTGGTTCATGTCGCTCCCCTTTCTTTCGGGCGGGTTTCGACTGGTCTATATCGCAGATACTATCGCAGAAAAATGTTTCCGCAGGGTTAAAGCGTATCAAGCGCTCAAAAAACGTGTGCGAACAGGCCGTTGCGAACGAGCGGCTAGCGCGAAGTCGAAGCGCGGTGTTCAATGTGACCAGGAACCTCGATGCGCTTGGGGGCGAGCTTTGCGGCTTCGCCCACGGTGGTGGTAACAACGTCGATGCGCTCGGACAGACGCTCGACTACGCGCTCGGCAATGGTGAGGGTGTCTTGCGCTGCTGTGGTCACACCGCCAAAGAGCACGTGGTTCCAAGGATAATCGTCAAACGTCGCAATCTTAAGACCAGCCGGTAACGAGGGACCAAGCTGCGCCAGAGCCTCGGTCAGGCGCAGGAAGACCAGGCCGTTGACGGCAATGAGGCCGAGCTTTTTACCGGCATAGTCACGCATGGTCTCGTCCAAGCGGCCGATGCCCGTGGCGCCACCGTCGGCCAGGGTGACAACCTCGCCCGCAAGTCCGCGGCGCGACAGCTCGTCGGTAAAGGCCTCGGCGCGCTCTCGACGCACGGGGCTGTCGTCGCTTGCCTCGGTGAGCAGGCACAGGAGCTCGCTGCCAGCAGCGGCGAGCTCGTCTACCAAGCCAGCGACCAGCTCACGGTTGTTAGATGTCACCAGATCGACACCGCCGTCGGCAACGTCGCGGTCGAGCAGCACAACAGGCAGACGTCCCGCTGCCGCGGCGATCGCCTCGTCATTGCCTCCGCAGGTGTTGACGACCAGGCCGTCCACGCCGGCATCGATAAGCCTGGTAAGCGACTCCGCTTCCTTAGCGGGGTCGTTGCCGCTAATGGCCGTCATAAGCGAGCAGCCGCGCGCGGCGGCGCTGACGGAAAGCCCTTCGAGCATGGCGCTGGAGAACGGGTTGGCGATGTCGGCCAGGATCACGCCGATGAGGTTGGTGCGCGAGCTGCGTAGATTGCGCGCGGCGGCACGCGGGCGATAGCCGGTGCGCTCGATAACCGCCGCGATGCGAGCACGGGTTTCCTCGGTCATTTGCCCGGGGCGGTTGTTGAGATAGCGCGAGACCGTGGCCGGGCTCACGCCCGCCTCGGCGGCAATGTCCTTGATTCTCATCTGCGCCATAACGCACCCCGTTTCCCAATTGTCGGCGGTCTGAGCCATTTTAGGCATTTTTTTAAAAATCTCGGTTGCAAAACGCTGTAGGTGAGTATACTACAACTCGAAACGAAACCGATTTCGTAAACCGATTTCGGTGAGCGTTGGCACGCAGGTGCAAAGACGCACCCTACCGTCTTGGCACCTGCGTGCCAACGCCATATCAAAGGTGTACGCACGAGCAAGAAGGAGCTACGCGACCATGGGTAAAACGGTTCTTACCTTCGGCGAGATCATGATGAGGCTCTCGCCCAAAGACCACCTGCGCATTGAGCAGGCGACCGAGTTTGATGTCCGCTACGGCGGCGCCGAGGCAAACACCGCGCTTTCCCTGGCCTACCAGGGCGACAAGGCCGCTTACGTCTCCGTTGTCCCGGCCAACCGTCTGGGCGAGTGCGCCCTGCGTTCGCTGAAGGCCTACGGCGTCGACACCACGCGCGTCGTGCGTCAGGGCGACCGCCTTGGCTCCTATGTGTTTGAGGTCGGTGCCTCGCAGCGCGGCAACGGCTGCGTCTACGACCGCAAGTTCTCTGCCATCAACATGGCCAAGCGCGATGTTTTTGACTGGGACGAGATCCTCAAGGGCATCGATGTCTTCTACTTCTCCGGCGTGACCCCCGCCGTCTCCGACGAGATGGCCGCCGCCTGCAAGGAGGCGCTCGCCGTCTGCCGCGCCAAGGGCATCACCACCGTGTGCGACGTGAACTATCGCGGCAAGATGTGGTCGCCCGAGAAGTCGCAGGCCACCATGAAGGAACTCCTGCCGCTCGTCGACATCTGCATCGCCAACGACGAGGATGCGCCTGCCGGCCTTGGCATGACCTGCGTCTCCGGCTCCCTTGCCCACGGCATCGAGGAGCGTGACACCTACGTCGAGATGGCCCGTCAGATCTGCGCCGAGTACGGTTGCAAGAAGGTCGCCTCGGTCGTCCGCAACATCTCCTGCGTCGAGCGCTCCATCTGGATGGGCATGCTCTTTGACGCCGAGAGCGGCGAGCACTGGTTCTCCCCTGCTCACGACGTGCACGTGCTCGAGGGCGTTGCCGCCGGCGACGCTTTCAACGCCGGCCTCGTCCATGCCCTCATCAACGACTTTGACCCGCAGGATGCCGTCAACTACGCGATTGCGGCCTCGATCCTCAAGCTCACCATCAAGGGCGATTCCAACTTGGTGACCGCAGACGAGATCGCAGCCGTGGCATCCGCCGCCGACGGTGGCACCCGCGTCGCGCGCTAGTCCGTCTCCATTCCGCGGGCCGCGGCTTTCCAATCCCATACCTCTGCGGCCCGCTCCCCGATTCCTCCGGCCGGGCAAAACCACCAGTCCCATTCCGGTTTTGCCTGGCATTCCCTACATGACTGGTCGAGCAGCCGGTTTTGGAATTGCTTGAACCCCAAGCAGTGCCTCCGATAACCAATCCAAAATCGGCTCCTGACCAGCACATTTGGCAATTACGCGCACCCGCGCGCCACACATCGAAAGGAACATCATGTTCGATCAGTTCTACACCACGCTTGAGTCCCTGGGTATCGTGCCGGTCGTCGTGCTCGACAAGGTCGAGGACGCCGCTCCGCTCGCCCACGCCCTTATGGCAGCCGGCATGAAGTCCGCCGAGGTCACCTTCCGCACCGCCTGCGCCGCCGAGGGCATCGCCGCTATGGCCGAGGCCGAGCCCGAGATGTGCGTCGGCGCCGGCACTGTCCTGACCGTCGAGCAGGTTGAGCAGGCCCGCGCAGCCGGTGCCAAGTTCATCGTCTCTCCGGGTTACAACGAGGACGTCGTGAAGCACTGTATCGACATCGACCTGCCCGTCCTTCCCGGCACCGTGACCCCCTCCGAGGTCACCGCAGCCGAGAACCTGGGCCTCAAGGTCACCAAGTTCTTCCCCGCGTCCCAGTATGGCGGCCTGAACACCATCAAGGCCCTCGCCGCTCCGTTTGTCGGTCACCGCTTTATGCCCACCGGCGGCGTGAGCACTGCCAACGTCGAGGAGTACCTGAGCTCCTCCGCCATCATCGCCTGCGGTGGCACCTGGATGGTCAAGCCGGCCCTGTTTGCCGACGGCGACTTCTCCAAGGTCGAGCAGATTGCCCGCGAGGCCATGGACGTCGTCAAGAAGGTCCGCGGCTAGGTTTAGCTCTCTATCGTGAAAGGGGGCGTGCCCTAGACCTCGTCCCCTTTCTTTTAAAGCGGCTCGGAAGCGCGCCGTTTCCGTCACGAACAAGAACCGAAACCGTCTTGTATGCTGATAGAACGTGACGGAAGCGACACGCCCCCGAGCCGCTTTACTTACTCGGTTGGCAACCGCGTCCAACTGAGCCACTTCGGTAAAAGCCGAGCCATCAAAACAGTTGCGGCGCCGTCTGGAGGAATGGACCCTTGCTTCCGGTCTTTTCCTCCAAGCGGCGCCGCAGCTTTTTTGTGCCCCGATAGTGCCCCGGCAGTTGCGGTAAGATACGGACTGCTTACACCATCAGAGCCGCAAAACAATCCCTATTTCACCGCAACTAATGAAGGGGACGAGTTAGATGGCCGAGTCTTTGGACAGCTCAAAATAGTCGGGATGCAAGGCGATAACCGGACCTTGCTCTTCGGGCATCAGGTGCAGGTGCGTCTCTGCCAGATAACTCGCCGCATCGGTATCGCCCCTCTTAATGGCCTCGAGAATCCGGCGATGCTGCCGACGAATCGGCTCCCAATCCAGATCCTGCGACACCATACGCAACCAGTTGTATCGCTCAAAATGCGTGTTGATGCTCTTCATCCAATCCCACAACATGTGGCGGCCGGCAATCTCAAAGCACGTCTCGTGGAACAGGTTATCCAGATCGAAAAAGCGACGCGTTTCGCTATGGTCGAGCGACTCGGACTCGGCAAGAATCTGCTCGAGCCGATGCTTTTGCACGGGCGTGGCGGCCGAGCAGCATTTAATGAGCACGCTTCTCTCGAGTTTCTCACGCAAGAAACAGGCGTTCTCGGCGCGCTCCATGCTGATTTTTGAGACATAGGTGCCGCTTTTGGGACGAGTTTCCACCAGTTCCTGCTCACGCAGGCGCACAAAGGACTCGCGAATGGGCGTGCGCCCGATTCCCGTCTCCTTTTCCAGACCAATCGCCGAAAGGCGCGTGCCGGGCTTGAGCTCGGCATAGATAATCTTGGAGCGTAATGCGTTGTATGCCTGATCTTGCAAGCTCTGATAATGCTGGTGTTGTTCCATAAAGCCCTCGGATGAAGCTCACGGTTTGTCGAATTTCACCACGTAATACTATCGCATCGACACGCCCCGGCTCCCAATCAGTCTTTTTGGGACGGGGCTCTTTTAGCTACCCTGGCCCGAAGATCGGCCCCCTTGTCACAAAAGTGGCCCATCTACTACGTTAACACGGATAGCCTCGGCCATACCGAAAACTGTGAAAACAAAACCGCAGGTAGACAGCTTGTCGATTTTCGAAAAAGCCGACTATGGTTGACCCCTGCGGCTTAAACGTAGTAGATAGGCCCTTTTCGTGGCGCAGCACTACTGCACCCCAAATTGGTACCTCGAGCCTGTTGTAAGTTGCTGTGAAATACGGACGGTTGATAATCAAGGCGCGCTATACGGCTTGCTATATCTCACTATACTTTGCTGTACGTCGCTATACTTTGCTATAACTTGACAATAATCGGCCCGTTACCATCCGGGATATAACGGACTCCAAGCCAACGCTGGCTTGGAGTCCGTCTTGTACCATGGCTCTTTTTGACTATGAGCGCTCGTATTTCGTGGCCCGCCCGGTTCCCTGCCTTACGATTGCATTCCGTTCAAGCAGAGATTCGAGTGCCGCCAACGTCCGCATGCGGCTCAGCCCCGTCTGTTTTTCAATCTCGCTTCGCGACATAATTCGACCGCCCGACAAGGCTTTGAGAACCTGGACCTCTTCCTCGGACCCTTCAAGGGCATCGGTAACGGGCAATGTGACGGCCACCATGCCGCCGCGAACATCAAAAATTGGTTGATTGACCGAATCGCGATAGGCACGTCTAATGCGCGCGATTCCCGTACCAAATTTCTCGATGTAATCCAGCTTTAAGAAGGCCTCTGCAACGATGGGGTTTCTGAGCACGGATATCTGCCCATACAGGTATTGTTCCGTCGTCAAACCGGCGGGCAGCGATCCAGGAGAGGTCACAACGACGCGATCATCGTACAGGGCAATTTGAACGTTCGCTCGAACGTCCCACGTCCGATGCACCAAAGCATTTGCGACAGCTTCGCGAAACGCCTCGAGAGGAATTCGATCGGTTTGGACGCGCTCCATCCCTTCGATACGCTCATAACGGTAGTAGCGTGCAAACATAGCTACCGCCCTGTCCACCTGCTCAATTGCGGATACATTTGTCGCCGCTTCGCGATCCAAGATCACATCCTCGGTATCACCAAAACGGACGCAATCGATGCCCGGAAAATCATTCTTATCCGCCAAAATCGCCGCAGCGTTGGTATAGCCGTCCTTGCCGAGCAAGCGAAGCGTGCGCATAATATCCGACGTTAGTTCAGAAATGCCGAGATGTTCAACACACTTATGCTCGAGCGTATGAAAACTCAAGTCCTGGCGAGCCGACGTGAGCGCGTCGAACGTTACGTTGCTGCCTTCGAGCGTCAGCCTGCCATACTCAAACCGGTCGACCTCCACTGTTGCCGAATCGTTTCGCCTGTAGGCCTTTCCCTTGCTTCGATAGGGTTTGTCCTGGCCCTCATAAACCGTAAGGATTACGGTCCCGTGTTTCTCATCGGGCTCGAGCGTGTAACGGGGAGCGGGGTCCAAGCTGTCATTAATCATGTTCTCGATGCGGAGACACTCTGCGACCGGATCCGCAAGGCCGACAGCCACGCCCTCGTCATCAACGCCAAACTCAATCTTGCCCGTCCCGTAGTTTGCATAGGCACTCACCGTTTTAAGAAACGTCGGCGTAACGCTTTCCTTATATTCGACTGTAGGGCTCTCTCTAACAACCATATGCACAACCTCTTCGTTTCGTACTATTCATGACCGTATTATAAGACGAAAACCGTTTGCGTACTGATTTATCCAAGACGTAAACGGTTTTCGTCTTGATTTGCGTACGGAATTAAGACGCATAATTTCGCTTTCGTATGGCTCAATATCGGACGCAGACTGTTTTCGCCTGTCAATACATCTGCAATCCAAACGAAACGAGCCCCGAGCTCGCATGAACTCGGGGCTCTTTGTGCCGCACATCTATGAGAGGAGCAATTCGATGCGTACGGGCGCTACTCCATGAAGCCGCCCTGGGATGGCGGCAACCTCGTCGAGGAGACCATCCGCGCTCACCGTGGCGTGGCCGACGCCATCGCCACGCGCAACCCCACCGTAGCGCACGACGCGATGTATTTGCATCTGGTGTACAACCGCAACATGATTGCGGAAGTCGCACAGACAAAAGACATTTAAGGCTCGACAATGATCTTTCTTTGATAAAACGCAAGCGGCGGCCGTCCCAAAACGGGGCGGCCGCCGTGTTTTGCTATCGACTGGCGCAATGGAATCAGGTTTACATGCATCAACTTGGTGCAAACTAACCTGACTCCCATGCACCAAGGGAGCGACTAGAGCTCGCAGGCGACCTTGTAGCCATCGCCGATGGCGTCGCGGATGTTGCCGCACTTGTTGGCGTCGCCCAGCACGTGGGTGGCAACGCCGGCAGCGGCAAGGTCGTCGGCCAGTTTGGTGTTGGGACGATAGCCCATGGCAAGCACCAGCGTATCGGCACCGGCGATGGTGTGGGCCTCGCCGTCCTTCTCGTAGCTGATAGTGTCCTCGGTAATCTCGGTCACCTTGGCCTCGGTCAGCACGTGAACGCCCTTGGAGAGCATGCGCGTGATGAGAACCGCGCGACCGGCACCACCCTCGTTGGCGGCGAGCGTCTTGGTCATCTCGATGACGGTGACATCGCGGTTGGCCGGCGACAGATCGTTGACCAGCGGAGCCAGATAATCGGCCGTCTCGCAACCGACGGTGCCGCCGCCCACGATGACGATCTTCTTGCCCGGGAAAGCCTTGCCGCCCAGCAGGTCGTCAGCCGTCATAACCTGCTTAAAGCCCTGCATGAAGGCCGGAACGATGGGCTCGGCGCCATAAGCCAGGACAACCTCGTAGCCGGCGTAGTCGCGTTGAATGTCCTCGGCAGTAAGCTCGGTGCCAAATACGCACTTCACGCCGGCCTCGGCCAGGCGACGATACTGATACTTGATCACGCGGGTGAGTTCCTGCTTTGCCGGCGGAACGGCCGCGATGCGCATCTCGCCGCCCGGCTCATCCTGCTTGTCAACGAGCACCACGTTGTGGCCGCGCTTGGCGGCAATGTAGGCTGCCTCCATGCCCGCAGGACCAGCGCCCACAACGAGCACGTTCTTGGCCTCGGCGGCAGGCTCGTAGCCGGCCTCGTCGCGCTCCACGTCCGGGTTGACGGTACAGGAGATGCGCTTGCCGAACATAATGCCGTTCAGGCAGCGCAGGCAGCCGATGCAGGGGCGGATGTCGTCGGCGTTGCCGGCAGCGGCCTTATTGCAGAACTCGGCATCGCACAGATTGGCGCGGCCCATCATGCAGATGTCGGCAGCGCCGTCCTCGATCAGCTCCTCGGCGATCCAGGCCTCGTTGATACGTCCGACGGTGGCGACGGGAATGTTGACGTGCTTTTTGATCTCGCGCGAGCAGGCGGCATGCGAGGCCTGCTGCGTACCGGCGGCGGGAATCGCGGAGCCGCGCTTGATGGTGGTGCCGCCCGACACATGAATCATGTCGACGCCGGCCTTCTCCAGGCGACGCGAGACGTAGATCATGTCGTTGAGGGTCAGACCGCCATCGGTGTACTCATCACCCGAAATGCGGACGTCGATGATAAAGTCCTTGCCGCAGCGCTCACGAATCTCGGCGATGACCTCGAGCAAGAAGCGCATACGGGCGTCGAGCGAGCCGCCGTACTCGTCGGTGCGCTTGTTGTAGAGCGGAGTCAAAAAGCCGCCGAGCATGCCGTGGGCGTGCGCCGCATGGACCTCGACGCCATCAACGCCAGCCTTCTGCATACGCACGGCAGCGTCGCCAAACTGATGCGTGAGCTCGTGAATCTCATCGACCGTGATAGGACGCGGCGCCTCGCGGGCATAGGACGGACCCACAAAGGACGGAGCGATCAGACGCGGCGTGCCCGGAATATTAAAGGCCATGTAGGCGGGATGGAAGAGCTGCGGCATGATCTTGCAGCCGTACTCGTGCACAGCGGCGGCGAGCTTTTCCCAGCCGGGGATAAACGTGTCGTCGTAGCAGCACATGTCACCCGGCAGATAGGTATAGGTGGGCTCGACCGTCACGACCTCGGTGATGATGAGGCCCACGCCGCCCTTGGCGCGGGCACGGTAATGATCGACCAAGTCATCGGTCACATAGCCATGATCGGCCAGGTTCGTGGACACCGGCGGCATAAAGACGCGGTTCTTGACCTCGGTCGTACCGACCTTGATCGGGCTAAAGAGCATCGGATAGGCGGAGGACTCCATACAGGGTTCCTTTCGTTTGAGCCGCTCGGCGGCAGTTGCTAACACACCTATCGTATCAGCAACTGCCGCGTCCGTACCCGCTCGCACCCCCAACCGAGGCTTTTGATAGCCAAGACAGTCCGTATTTCACCGCAACTGATGGGCGGGGTGGAATTGAGGGCTCAGATAGTCAGTCATGCCCTCATCCGCCGCTCCTTCACCTACAGCACGCCGTCCAGCATAAGGTTCACCTTGAGCACGTTGACCGTGGGCTCGCCGAACACGCCGAGGAAACGACCCTTGGTGCACGCGGCGATGATGTCGTGCACCTCGTCCTCACTTTTGCCCGTGGCTTTGGCAAGGCGCGGGACCTGGTACTCGGCGGCATCCGGAGAGATCTCCGGGTCGAGGCCGGACCCCGAACACGTCACCAGGTCGACGGGCACAGCGTCCATATCGGCATCGGGATTGGCGGCGCGAATCTTCTTCACGCGCGCATCTATCAGCTGCCGATACTCCTCACTCGCCGGGGACAGGTTGGACGGGGCACCATACGCCATGAGTTCGCCGTCTTCGCCTTCGACAATTGACACGTTCTGGATACGACCCCACATGTGGGCTTCATCATCGAAGTTCTGGCCGATGAGCTCGGAACCCACAACCTTGCCGTCGACCGTAATAAGCGATCCGTTCGCCTGGTACGGAAACGCAAGCTGCGCGACGCCGGTCACCACGAGCGTGTATCCCAGGCCGCAGACGATGGTAAACAGCGCGAACACGCCAAGTGCGCGCGATGCGATACCTTTGAACATACAAACCTCCGTCTACATCATGCCAATGCCGAACAAGGCCAGCAGCATGTCGATAATCTTGATGAATACGAACGGCGCCACGATACCGCCCAGACCCCACACCAGCAGGTTGTGGGTCAGCAGCTGGTCGGACGAAAGCTCACAGTACTTCACGCCTTTCAGGGCGGCAGGAATCAGCGCGACGATGACCAGCGCGTTGTAGATAATGGCGGACAGCACGGCAGTCAACGGGCTAGTGAGCCCCAGGATGTTGAGGGCGTCCAACCCGGGGTAGATCGGCGAGAATAGCGCCGGGATAATGGCGAAATACTTGGCGACGTCGTTGGCGACCGAGAAGGTCGTGAGCGAGCCGCGGGTCATGAGCAGTTGCTTGCCGATACGCACGATATCGATGAGCTTGGTGGGGCTGGAGTCGAGGTCGACCATGTTGCCGGCCTCCTTGGCAGCCTGGGTTCCCGTGTTCATGGCCACGGCGACATCCGCCTGCGCCAGCGCCGGCGCGTCGTTGGTGCCGTCGCCGGTCATCGCGACCAGATGGCCCTCATGCTGGAACGCGCGGATCTTCTCGAGCTTGCCCTCGGGGGTGGCCTCGGCCAGGAAGTCGTCCACGCCCGCCTCGGCTGCGATGGCGGCGGCCGTCAGCGGATTATCACCCGTCACCATGATGGTCTTGATACCCATGCGGCGCAGGTCGGCGAACTTCTCCTTCACGCCGGACTTGATGATGTCCTTAAGGTAGACGACGCCCAGCACACGTCGGTCCTTTGCCACGACCAACGGGGTGCCGCCCACCTTCGCAATGCGTTCGACGGCCTCGTCGCACTCCTTCGAAAACACTCCTCCGGCAGCCTCCACATAAGCGCGAACGGAATCGGCCGCACCCTTGCGAATCTCGCTGTCGGCGTAGTTCACACCGGACATGCGGGTCGCCGCGGTGAAGGGGATGAACTCCATGCCCTTATCCTCGAGTGTGCGGCCGCGCAGCCCAAACTGCTCCTTGGCGAGCACGACGATGGAGCGGCCCTCGGGGGTCTCATCCGCCAGAGAGGACAGCTGCGCGGCATCGGCGAGTTCTGCCGGATCGACACCGTCGACCGGAATGAACTCAGCGGCCTGGCGGTTGCCCAAGGTGATGGTACCGGTCTTATCGAGCATGAGGATGTCGACGTCGCCGGCGGCCTCGATGGCGCGGCCGGACATGGCCAGCACGTTGGCCTCGTTCAGTCGGCTCATGCCGGCGATGCCAATGGCGGACAGCAGCGCACCAATGGTGGTGGGCGCCAGACAGACGAGCAAGGCAACGAGCGTGGTCACAGCGGTGGGATTCGCCATACCGTTGAGCCCTGCAGAGAAACTCGAGTAGCAATACAGTGCGATCGTCACGAGGATGAAGATGACGGACAGAGCAACCAGAAAGATCTCGAGCGCGACCTCGTTGGGGGTCTTCTTGCGGGCGGCGCCCTCGACCATGGCGATCATCTTATCCAGGAAGCTCTGGCCAGGCTCGCTGGTAATTTTCACCACAATCCAATCGGAAAGCACGGTAGTGCCGCCAGTGACGGCAGAACGGTCGCCGCCAGCCTCACGAACCACGGGTGCAGACTCGCCGGTGATGGCCGACTCATCAACCGAGGCGGCACCCTCGATGACATCGCCGTCTCCCGGAATCTGCTCGCCGGCGCGCACGACCACCAGATCCCCGCGTGAGAGCTCGGTACCGGGAACGACCGTGAAGCGGTCCTTATCCTCGACGGACTCGATGCGATGGGCCTCGACGTCCTTTTTCGCCGCGCGCAGGGAATCTGCCTGCGCCTTACCGCGGCCCTCGGCAAGCGCCTCGGCAAAATTTGAAAAGAGGTCGGTCAGCCAGAGAATGACGGCAATGGCGATCACATAGTACGTGGGGACGTCGGCGTCCTGTACCCCAATAATTGAGGCGATAGCCAGAATGGAGGTCATGGCGGCCGACAGCCACACCAGGAACATGACCGGGTTTTGGACCTGGACACGGGGGTCAAGCTTGGCAAATGAATCGCGCACCGCGCGGCTCATCATGTCTTTTTGCATAGCCATAAATCTGCGACTCCTTTACGCAACCATCTGGAAGAATTCGGCAACGGGACCAAGCGCCAACGCCGGGAAGAAGCTCAGGGCGCCAATCAGCAGAACGACGAATACCAGCAGGAACACGAACATGGCATTGGTGGTGGAAAGCGTGCCGGCGCCCTCGGCGACCTTGCCCTTCCCGGCCAGCGAGCCCGCGATGGCGAGCGTGCCCGCAATCGGCAGGAACCGCGCGAACAGCATCTCGATACCCAGCAGCACGTTGATCCACGGGATGTTGCAGTTCATGCCGGCGAATGAGGAGCCGTTGTTGCCGCCAGCCGAAGTAAGGGTGTACAGGACCTCGGAGAAGCCATGCGCCCCGCCGTTGTTGAGTTGGTCGACAAGACCGGGCACCATGCAGGCGATAGTGGAGCTCACCAGAATGGCGAACGGGGTGGCGAGACACAGAACCACCGCCCAGCGCATCTCGGTCGGCTCGATCTTCTTGCCCAGGAACTCGGGCGTGCGGCCGACCATAAGGCCGGCGATAAATACCGTGAGGATGGCGAAGCCGATCATGCCGTACAGGCCGCAGCCCACGCCGCCGAACACCACCTCGCCCAGCGCTATCTGGAGCATCTGGACAAACCCGCCGAGCGGGGTGTAGGAGTCGTGCATGGAGTTGACCGAGCCGTTGGAAGCAGCCGTCGTGAAAGCGGACCAGGTAGAAGAGGAGGCGATGCCAAAGCGGCTCTCCTTGCCCTCCATGTTGCCGCCCGCCTGGCCATCGGTCATCTCGATGTTGACCGCGCCGCCATCTGCCAGCTGCGGCGTACCCATATGCTCGTTAACGGCGATGATGCCGGTAAAGACCACGAGCAGGATAAACATCGCCGCGAAGATGGCCTTGCCCTGCCTGGCATTCTTGACACCGATGCCGAAGGTGAAGCAGCAGGCGACCGGAATCAGCAGCAAGCTGGTCATCTCGATGATGTTGGTGAAGGCATTGGGGTTCTCATACGGATGCGCAGAGTTCGCGCCAAAGAAGCCGCCGCCGTTGGTGCCGGATTGTTTGATGGCAACCTGGCTGGCCGCAGGACCCTGGGGCAAAAACTGCTCGGTGACCACGCGGGCGCCCTCGACGACCTTGCCGTCGACCTTGACCGTGTCGCCCTCGATCTGAGCGCCGTCGATAACGCTCCAACCGCCGTCTGCATTAGGCTGGACAGCAACGGGCTCTACGAGCTCAGCCTTCTGAGCCGGCTGAAAATTGGAGATAACGCCACCGGCAGCCAGGCAGATGCCGAACACGAGGTTCAGCGGGATGAGCACATACAGGACGGTGCGGGTGAGGTCGACCCAGAAGGAACCCAGACCCTGTTCCTTGACCTGACGGAAACCGCGGATGAGCGCGAACATGACCGCGATACCGGTGCCAGCGGACAAGAAGTTCTGCACGGTGAGACCCATGAACTGCACAAGGTAGGACAGGGTGGTCTCACCGGAGTAGGACTGCCAGTTGGTGTTGGTTATGAAGGAAGCAGCCGTATTGAACGACAGGTCCCATGACACACCCGGCAGGTGTTGGGGATTGCCTGGCAAGAAGGACTGAAGCGCCTGGAGTGCCACAAGAGCCACGAGGCCGATCCCCGAAAAGACCAGCACGCTCACCAGATAGCGCCTACACCCCATCTGTTCTGTCGCGTCGATGCGAAGCAGACGATAGACGCCACGCTCCACAGGAGCAATCACAGGCGACAGGAACGTATGCTCACCATCCATGATATGGGCCATGAACCGACCGAGCGGAACGGCCAGGACGACGAGCACGGCAAAGTACAAGATGTACTGAATCGCAGCGTCCATAGTTTACGAATCACTCCTCATCAGAATGTAGATGTAATAGATAAGGAGTCCAATGCAGACGACTCCGATGATGGGAATGAGGATGTCCATTTACCGCCCCTTTCACGCGCGGTCCGATGTCTCGGACGCCTGCTCTCGCAAGCGTCTGGGGACAGTAAACGCTTCTAGGGATTAAAGAGGCGTGAGGGCTGGGGCTCACGACCTTAAGATGCCGTAAAGATGCAGGTAGAAAGCACTATTGCTGCTGCAGTGCGCCTATACTCGACCTCGCGAGCATACAGTGGCGTCCTCACCGCGTATGCACGCATGGACAACACTTCAGAAAGGCTACGCTATGCAGCGCGACGCATCGGACACTCGCGTCAATCCAGACCTCATCCTCAAGGCAATTGAGAAAGACGAGGTCGCCGATGACGCTCGAACCAGCCGGGGACACCTCAAGATTTTCTTTGGCTACGCTGCTGGCACGGGCAAAACCTATGCGATGCTTCAAGCCGCCCACGCCGCCAAGCGGCGAGGTGTCGACGTCGTCGCGGGATACATCGAGCCGCACGAACGTCCGGCAACCGCCCATCTTGCACAAGGGCTTGAGAACGTGCCCTGTAAACTCATCGAGCACAACGGCATTGCGCTCAGCGAGTTCGATCTAGATGCGGCTATCGAACGCGCCCCTCAGCTCATCCTTGTCGACGAGCTCGCCCATACGAATGCGCCGGGGTCTCGCCACGACAAACGCTATCAAGACGTCGAGGAACTTCTACATGCGGGCATCGACGTCTATACGACCGTGAACGTTCAGCATATCGAGAGCCTAAACGACATGGTTGCATCCATCACCGGCGTTGTCGTGAGCGAACGAATCCCCGACCGTATCTTCGATGATGCCGACCAGGTCGAGCTCGTCGACATAGAGCCCGAAGACCTACTTGAGCGCCTTCGCGCCGGCCTCGTCTACCGTCCCGCACAAGCCGACCGAGCGCAACAGCATTTTTTTACCGTCGAGAACCTCACCGCACTCCGAGAAATCGCGCTGCGCCGCTGCGCCGATCGCACCGGCCACCTCACAGATGCCGCACGCGTGCTGGGAAACCGTGACTACTACACCAGGGAGCGCATCTTAGTCTGTGTCTCCCCGGCGCCGACCAATCCCCGCATCGTCCGTGCCGCCGCACGCATGGCGAAAGCGTTTCGCAGCGAGCTCGTCGCCCTGTTCGTAGAGAGCCCGCGCACGCAAGCCATGAGCGATGATGAGCGCGCCAAGCTTGCAGCCAATATCGCCCTAGCCGAGCAGCTCGGAGCACATATGGAAACCGTCTATGGCGACGACATCGCGTTTCAGATCTCCGAGTTCGCGCGCCTGTCGGGTATTTCGAAGATCGTCATGGGGCGCACGGGCGAGCGCAGCAGCGTCCGTCAGGCCCTCTTCGGCCGCAAATCTCTCGTAGAACAGCTCATAACATTCGCCCCGAACCTCGACATTTACATCATTCCAGACCAGTCGACTCCGCCCTCCCGACCCAAAGGACGCCGCCATGCGCTCGCCCTGCAGCCGCCCAGCAGCCGAAACGTGCTTCGCACGCTGGCCCTCTCTCTTGTCGCTACGGCGATCGGCACGGCTTTCCGCCATCTGGGATTTGCCGATTCCAGCATCATATCCCTCTATATCCTCACGGCCCTGCTGACCGCCGTCACCACAACGGGGCGTATCTGCACGATCGTATCGAGCGTGCTCTCTGTAGTGCTTTACAACTTCTGCTTCGTCACGCCTCTGTTTTCGCTCGCCAGCTACGACCGAAGCTATCTGGTCACGTTCGGCATCATGTTCGCTACCGCTATGGTCGCCGGCGAGTTAACTGCGCGCATCGCCGACAACGCCCGTACATCCGCCGAGAACGCATTCAAAACGCGCGTACTCCTCGAAACGAACCAGCTCTTGCAGCAAGCCCATAGCGCGGAGGAGTGCGCCCGCGTCGCCATGAACCAACTCGTCAAACTGCTAAAACTCGACGTGGTCTTCTACCCCGCCGAACACTGCACGCTCGGCAAGGCGCTCTATGAGTCCGCTGGCACCGAAAACCGATCTGCGTCGCTGCTCACCGACTACGAGCGCGCCGTTGCAACCTGGACCTACACCAACAACAAGCGCGCGGGCGCAAGCACGCGGACCCTGCCTGAGGCGCGCTGTCTCTACCTCGCGGTTCGCACCGGCGACAAGGTATTCGGTGTCATCGGTATCGCCCTGGAGGGGCGCGAGATCGAAGCCTTCGAGCATTCGATCGTCCTATCTATCGTAGGTGAATGCGCCTTGGCGCTCGAAAGCGACCGGGCGGCGCAAGAGCGCGAAGAGGCTGCGGTCTTGGCGAAAAACGAGCAGCTGCGCGCCAACCTTTTGCGCTCCATCGGCCACGATTTGAGGACACCCCTCACGGCTATATCCGGATCTGCGGCAATCCTTCGGAAGAGCGACGAGAAGCTCAGCCTCGAACAACGCTGCGATCTTGCCGATGCCATCTACGACGACTCCCTCTGGCTTATCGATACCGTGGAGAACCTCCTCGCCATCACACGCGTCGAGGACGGCACCATTCGCCTCAACTTCACATCCGAGCTCATCGACGAAGTCATCGAGGCCGCCCTCAGTCATGTCGCCCAAGCATCGCATGGACGTGCCGTCACCATCGAGCACACTGACGACATCCTACTGGTACGCATCGACGTCCATCTCATCATGCAGGTGCTTACGAATCTCATCATGAACGCCTTCAAATACACACCCGAGGACTCGACTGTCACCATCAGCGCACGTCGCGAGGGTGCATTCGTCGTGGTGAACGTCGCAGACGATGGACCGGGTGTGGCAGACTGCGACAAGCCTCATATCTTTGAGCGCTTCTTCACCTCAAGCAATACGCGGCCCGTGGATTCGCGTCGAAGCATCGGCCTTGGACTGTCGCTCTGCCGCTCCATCGTGGAGGCGCATGGCGGCGTCATCGAAGTTCGCGACAACCACCCCCATGGGGCCGTCTTCCGTTTTACCCTGCCCGCCGAGGAGATCGAGATTCATGAATAATGCCGCTAAGCCACGCATCCTTCTGGTCGAAGATGACCTGACCGTTCAAAACCTCGTTTCGACCGCGCTTGACCTCCACGGCTATATCGTGAGCAAGGTTTGCAACGGCCAGGCCGCCATCATGGATGCGGTGTCGCACGGTCCCAGCCTCATCATGCTCGACCTAGGCCTTCCCGACATTGACGGCATCGAGGTCATCACGAAGATCCGAAGCTGGTCGGCAGTCCCCATTATCGTCATTTCGGCGCGCACCGAAGATTCCGACAAGATTGCAGCACTTGACGCAGGGGCAGACGACTACCTCACCAAGCCCTTTTCTGTGGATGAGTTGCTCGCGCGCGTCCGCGCGAATTTGAGGCGCTCCTCGATGGCGTCGAGCGAGTCGACAGAAGCGAGCACGTTCGACAACGGTCCGCTGCATATCGACTACGCCGCGGGATACGCGACGAAAGACGGGCGCGAGCTCTCGCTCACCCCAACCGAGTATAAATTGCTCGTCCTTCTGGCGAAAAACGTCGACAAGGTGCTCACCCACACCTTCATCACCCGCGAGATATGGGGCACGAGCTGGGACAGCGATCTGGCGAGCCTGCGCGTGTTCATGCGCACCCTGCGCAAGAAGATCGAGGCAGACCCCTCTCACCCCAAGATGATTCAGACGCACATGGGTGTCGGGTACCGCATGCAGCGTCTCTAGCCCACCCCACAAAAAGTTGCGGTGGAATACGGAGTAGATAAGGCCTTTGACAGCCAAAACAGTCCTTATTTCACCGCAACTGATTTAACGATACCCAAAAATACTCTTCAACTCGCCGCGCTCGCATCCAAATGCGCAAAGTGCCCCGCGAACGGATGTCCGCGGGGCACTTGGATGTCTGGGCCTTACTTGATACCGCGACCCAAGTCTTCGGCGATTTTGTCTACGCCTTTAAGCGCGGCGCACGTCTTTTTGTTGGAGCAATGCCCCGTGCAAACGCCACCCTGAGCGCAGTCGGCGCAGGTGCCCTTGCGGTAAATGCGCACGCATACCGCGACAAACGCAATACCGATAACAGCCAGTACAACAATATCGATAGGTGCCATAGCAAGCCTCCTCTAGTTAACCGCCACTTACTTTACTCCATTCTTCACCTGCCAAAAAGGGACAGGTTTATTTTGGCAGGTTTTATCTGCGGAAACGCCACATCTCCCCCACCAAAAAGCCCGGGTGTCACTGGGACACCCGGGCTCGTGGAAAGGGGCTAATCCTTATTCGGACTTAAGCGGAAACTGCGGCGGAAGCAGTGTTGGTCTCGTCCTCGTCGGTCCAAGCGTGCTTGGGCATGGGGCGGAAGATCTGGAAGAGCATCGCAACCAGCAGCACAATGGCCACAACCGTCCAGATACCAAACTGGCCAAGGACAAGCAGGTTGTAGAACTGGTTGATGAACAGGCCGATGACCCAAGCGAAGGCGCACTCGTAACCAATGGCAATCGCGGTCCACTTGCCGGAGTCCATCTGGTTGCGGATGGTGCCCATGGCGGCAAAGCACGGAGCGCACAGCAGGTTGAACGCGCCAAAGGCAACGCAAGCGCCCATGGTGGGGAACATGCCGGCGAACGCGGTCCACAGGCTCGGATCGGTCTCGCCGGCATCGGCAACGGACAGCAGCGAGCCGGCAGTGGCGACGACGTTCTCCTTAGCGACAAGGCCAGAGACGGTCAGCGCGGTAGCCTGCCAGGTGCTAAAGCCGAGCGGGGCGAAGATCCAGGCAACCAGGTTGCCCAACATAGCGAGCACGGAGTAGTCCATAAACTCCTCGGGGATGCCGTCCATCGCAGGCAGGAAGCCAAAGGAACCGTTGTAGCTACCAAAGTTGGACAGGAACCAAACGACGACGGTGGACGCGAAGATGACCGTGCCGGCCTTCTTGATAAAGGCCCAGCAGCGCTCCCACACGTGCAGCGCCCAAGAGCGGATCGCCGGGAAGTGATAAGCCGGGAGCTCCATGACAAACGGGGTCGGGCGGCCGGCGAAGAGCTTGGTCTTCTTGAGCATGAGGCCCGAAGCGATGACGGCAAAGACGCCCAGGAAGTAGAACAGTGGGCTGATCCACGCGGCGGTAGTGGAAGAATCACCGATGATAGAACCCATGAGCAGGGCAATGATCGGCAGTTTGGCGCCGCAGGGGATGAACGTGGTGGTCATGACCGTCATGCGGCGGTCCTTCTCGTTCTCGATGGTCTTGGTGGCCATGACGCCAGGGACGCCGCAGCCCGAGGACACGAGCATGGGGATGAAGGACTTACCGGACAGACCAAAGCGGCGGAACACGCGGTCCATGATGAAGGCGACGCGGGCCATGTAACCGCAGTCCTCCAGGAAGGACAGCATGACGAACAGTAGGAACATCTGCGGCACAAAGCCAAAGATGGCACCTAAACCGCCGACGATGCCGTCGCAGACCAGCGAATCGACCAGGCCACCGTCCTCGGTGCCGCCCGCCACAAGGGCGTCGTGCACCACGGTGGTGATACCCGGGACATAGGGGCCGTACTGCGCCGGGTCGACCGAGTCGGCATCGTCGCCCGCAGCCTCGACGGCCGCATCGTAGGCGTCGCGGCCCTGGCCGAGCACATACCAACCGTCGGTACCGAAGAGCTGGTCGTTGGTGAAGTCGGTCACCGTACCGCCCAGGGTGGAAACGGCGATGTAGTACACGCAGAACATGATGACCACAAAGATCGGCAGGCCCAGGATACGGTTGGTAACCACGCGGTCGATCTTCTCAGAGGTGCTCATCTTGGCCGGAGCCTTGGTCATGCACTCGTCGATGATGTGCGCGATGACGCCATAGCGCTCACCGGTGATGATGGACTCGGCATCGTCGTCGCAGTCCTGCTCGCATTGGGCGACCAGCTGCTCCACGCGAGCGGCCTTCTCCTTGGTGAGGTTGATGAGCTTGCAGGCGTCTGCATCACGCTCGAACAGCTTGACAGCGTAGTAGCGACGCTTGTTGGCGGGAACGCTCGCCGGAAGGTTGTTCTCGATGTGGTCCAGAACGTCCTCGATGGAGGAGTCGAACTTGTGCTCCGGCACCTGGCCCTTGGAAGCAGCGGACTTCTTGACCTGCTCGAACAGCTCCTTGATGCCCTTGTTCTTAAGGGCCGAGATCATCATGACCGGGCAACCGAGCTTCTTGGAGAGCTTGTCCGTGTCGATCTTATCGCCGTTCTTCTCGACCAGGTCGGCCATGTTGAGGGCAACGACCACGGGCAGGCCGGTCTCGATAACCTGAAGCGCCAGGTACAGGTTGCGCTCGAGGTTGGTGGCGTCGACCACCTGGACGACAACATCGGGCTCGCCGCTCATGAGGTAATCGCGCGAGCACTGCTCCTCGGGGCTATAGGGGGAAAGCGAGTAGATGCCAGGGAGGTCCGTGATGGTAACGTTCTTGTCGCTTAGGAGCTTGGCCTCCTTTTTCTCAACCGTGACGCCGGGCCAGTTGCCAACGTAGCCGTTGGCGCCGGTAATCAGGTTGAAAAGCGTGGTCTTGCCGCAGTTGGGGTTACCCGCCAGCGCGACATGGATCTGAGAATCCGCCATTCAATCCTTCTTCCTTGTGTGCCTGCGCTGCTTTCTCCGCGCAAGCTGGATAATGTGCTTCAAAGTTGCAACATTAAGTTAGAAATACCTAACTTTATCTGCAGAAATATACGTCGCAAGCCCTTACTGGACCTCGACGACGGCCGCCTCCTCCTTGCGGATGGAAAGCTCGTAGCCGCGCACGTTGATCTCGACCGGATCACCGAGCGGCGCGACCTTCACGACCTTGAACGAAGTGCCCTTGATGAGCCCCAAGTCCATAAGGTGGCGGCGAAGCGCACCCTCACCGTGAAGCTTGACGATGGTAGAGCTCTCGCCCACCTTAACGTCACCCAACGTCTTCATCCTCTTGTCCCCCTTTCGGTTTTTATGAAATGCTGCTGACTAACCGACGGTCATGATGTGCATGGCAACCTTGGAATCGATGCCAAAGCGTGCGCCCAGCACCGTGACGATGATATTGGCGCCACTCGAGCTCACCACGTGGATTTCGTTGCCCTCGACAAAGCCGAGGTCCTTGAGGTGGTGCTTCATGTCCTCATTGCCCTTTACACGAGACACGCGCACGGTTTCGCCCGCTTTTACCATCGAAAGCGGCATGGCCGGCATCTGCGGTCTGCAAGACATGAGTTGCTCCTAACGTCAGTTCGTCCTCAACATCGACGCGATAAAAGTTAACCACGTCTATGTTCGCTTTAGTAAACTAGCACGTGGTTAACTTTTTGGAAAGGGTCCCTATTCAGATTTCGAAAAAGTTTCCTATACGAAACAAAAAGGCGCGGCAAAGAGCTGTCCTTTGCCGCGCCCCGTCATGCTTAAAGCGAGAGGTTTCTAATCGACGTAACGCACGAGGCCTCATCCACGCCCGAAACGCGGAACACGATGTCCTCGCCACATTCGCCACAGAGTGCCATGAGCCCTATAACGTCGCGGCCATCGACATGACGATTGCCAATCGAAACCGACACGTCGCTACGATGCTTGGCGATAATGTCATAGAGCAGCGCAACCGGGCGGGCATGCAATCCCAACGGATCTTTAATCGTCTTTGTAAACTCGACCATGTCCCCTCCCACGACATCGCACATTCGGCCGGCAAAACCCAGCCACGTGGTAGATATTGTAGCGTTAGATGCTTGTCGAGAGCCCCTCTGAACACCTCGTGGTCAAAAAGTGGCAAATATGAGTACTGTCACCATTTTAGTAGCAGCAAAATCGAGAGCAAATTGCCTACTTTGAGCGATTCGAAGGTAGCGCGCAGAGATGTGGTGTAAGAGGCGGGGCATGCCCCGCCTCTTCTCTTT
>UQRW01000011.1 GCA_900543515.1 uncultured Collinsella sp. | reverse complement strand
CGTTGCGGCCGCCACGGTCGCCACCGCGACCGCCGCGGTCGTTACCACGGTTGCCGCCGAAGCCGCCACGGTTGCCGCCGCGGTCGCCATAGCCACCACGGTTGCCACCAAAGCCGCCGCGACCGCCACGGTCGCCGCCACGGTCACCAAAGCCGCCACGGCCGCCACGGTCGCCACCGCGACCGCCGCGGTCGCCACCACGGCCACCACGATCGCCAAAGCCGCCGCGGCCGCCACGGTCGCCGCCACGGCCACCACGGTCGTCACGGCCGCCGCGAGGACCGCGATCCTCGTCCAGGCCCATGGCGACGAGCGGAGCGATAACCTTATCGAGAGCGGCCATCAGCTCGGTGGCCTCCTCGTAAGAAAGCTCGGGCAGGAGCTTCTCCTTCTTGTTGGCAAGCTCGACCAGGCCCTCAGCGGCATCCTCGGCGGCGAAGACAACAATCTTGCGCATATCGCCCTCGGCGTCGTCGATGCGGCCGACCAGATCGGCAGCCTCGGCCTCGGCCATCAGGCCATCGAGCTCACGAAGGCGCATGCCCAGCAGGTCGGACATTTCCTTCTGCTCCATCTTGGGCTTGAGGTCAAGGAGCTTGATGGCGCGCTCGATGTTCGCCATGCGCTCGGCCTTGGCCTCCTCCTCCTTGGAAATAGCAAAGCGACGGCTACGCAGCAGACGGGCGGCCTTCTGCATCTTGTCCATCAGCTCTTCGTCATCGTAATCAACGGCGGCCTCGACAACCTCGGCCTCCTCCTCGGCGGAAACCTCGTCAGCAACCTCAACCTCGGCAGCTTCGGTCTCCACGGTCTCGACTGCCTCGACCTCGGCAGCCACGGTCTCGTTCTCGGTCTCGTTCATGATCTCTTCGTTCTCGGACATGAGACTCCTTCTTGGCCCTCTCGGGCATCATCGCCCCATTCGCGGGGCCCGTCGCGCACTCTTTACGCTTTAAACATTCATGCCTCTCGGCAAAACGTCCATTAGTTTATGGTGTCGCCATCCAATCTAGCTGCAGAATCTATGTGCACACATTAATGCGACATGTGCGACTCGCGACGAGCGTACACCAGCGACGTCGCGAACCCGACCACGGCAATTACAGCCGCCACACGCACGGCAGCTGCAAATCCAATCGCCTGGGCAACGTCGGACGCAGCGCCAGCGGCGCCGGCGGTCGCGGCAGAACTCGAGAGCAGGCCGATAAACAGCGACGGGCCAAACGATGCGGCAATCATGTTCCACGTGTTGAGCAATGCCGTTCCGTGAGGATGCTCAGCGGCAGGCAGCGTCTCCAAGCCGGCCGTCTGCGAGGGACTCAGCACCAGGCCGACTCCGGCATACACCACAACGGTCAGCGCCACGACAACGCCGATGTTCATGCTTGCCGCCGTCATCGAGATTGCAATCTGTCCCACGGCAATCAGGGCAAAGCCGACCGGCAGCAGCGGCCATGCGCCACGGGCGTCCATCACGCGTCCGCCCACAATCGAGGTCACGGCGTTGCAGGCAATTGCCGGCAAAATGAGCAAGCCCGCAATAAGTGCGGTCATGCCGTATGCGCCCTCAAAATAGAGCGGCAACAAAACGCTCATCGAGAACGTCGTCATCATCGACACCACCACAAGCAGGCACGCGGGCCAAAAACGAACGCTCGCCATGGGACGCACGTTAAGCACCGGATGCTCGAGCTTGAGCTGACGGGCCGCAAACAGGCCGAGCAGCACAATGGCGGCGAAAAGCGCCACGATACCGGCAATCAGATTGGTCGAGAACTCGCCTACGGAATACACAAATGCCGTAATGCCGGCGGCGAGCAAAACAACCGACAGAATATCAAGCGTGGTGTTCGAGCGCTCTCCGACATTCTGAACAAGCTTTACGCCCGCCGCAGCGACCACAACGCCGCCCACCAGCGGCACTACGAATACCGCCCTCCAGTCAAACAACGTGCACATAAGACCGCTGATCACGGGTCCAAACGCCGGTCCTAGCGTAATGCAGGCGCCGCCCAGGCTCAGATACAAACCGAGCTTCTCGCGCGGGGCGCAAGACAGCACCACGTTCATCATGAGCGGGAACAAGATGCCCGATCCCGCAGCCTGCAAAATACGACTTGGCAGCAAAACGCTAAACGACGGAGCGACCAGGCACAGGACTTCGCCGGCGACCATGCATCCGCATGCGAAAAACAGCAGCTTGCGCGTCGAGAAACGGCCGGACAGGAAGGCCATGATGGCCGTAAAAATCGACGTCACGATCATGTAGCCCGAGACGAGCCACTGTGCCGTGGTGGCACTCACCGAAAAGGCTGCCATAATGTCGTGCAACGCCACGTTAATGATGTTCTCGTTAAACGCGGCAACAAAGGCTGCAATATACATTACGACGAGAATCGCCGCAGAGGCCGATGGCGTTACTTGAACTTGTTGCTGAGATTTGCTCCCCATGCATTTCCTTCCTCTTGGAACGACAGTCGCATCGCCCCAGAGGAACGGTCCAGGGCGAAAAATGAGCCCTAGACTTACGCCAGACGCCGTACACGACGAATCTGGCAACATGGTCCAACATCGAAAGATTGTAACGCGGACGCACAGCTTTCCTTCCGCGCTATTATTAAAAGTCCACGAAAGCATGAGACATGAGGAGCCCGCCATGATTAAGCCCATCATGAAATCCGAGTTCTTTTTGCGCCTGCCTTCCGAAGACGCGGGACCCGACGATGCCGCGACCGGGCAGGACCTCCTGGATACACTCCACGAGCATGAGCACGAGTGCGTGGGCCTCGCCGCCAACATGATTGGCGTGCGCAAACGCATCATCTGCGTAAAGGACGGCAACAGGACACTCCTGATGTATAACCCTCAAATTCTTGAGCAGGTCAATGCCTATCAGACGAGCGAAGGATGTCTCTCGCTGATCGGCGAGCGTCCCTGTACCCGCTATCGCCGCATTAAGGTGGAGTATTTGGACGAGAACTTCGTCCACCGCATCAAAAACTTCTCGGGCTACACCGCCGAGATCATCCAACACGAAATCGACCACTGCAATGGCGTCGTGGTTTAGGCCACCTGCCAAAATGAGGGTACCGGAGGCCTCCCTATGGATATCAGCCGCTTTGGCGAATTCGCCATCTTAGCGCAGTCACGCACGTTTCTTGATGCGGCGGAACTGCTTTTCATGTCGCAATCAACCCTCTCCAAGCACATCATGGCAATGGAGCACGAACTCGGCTGCAAGCTCATCGATCGAAGCCAGCGCCACGTAACACTCACCGCGCAAGGTGAAGCGCTCCTCCCCTATGCGCAAAAAATTGCGACGCTTCAGCACCGCTATCTTGCCGCCATTCAAATAGGCGCAGGTGAGCCGCTCGAGCACCTCACCGTAGGTTCTATCCCCATTATGGCCCCTTATGGGATCACGGACGCCGTCATCGATTTTCAGCAGGCGAACCCCTCATATTCTGTCGAGCTCATCGAAGGCGAGGGCGACACACTCAAGCGCATGCTCCTGCACGAGGACATTGACCTGGCCTTCATCCGTGACAGCGGCGCCATCGAGCCGGAGTTCAAAAAGATTCCCTTTACGACCGACCGGCTCGTGGCCGTCCTTCCGCTCGACCATCCACTCGCCGAATGTGACACCGTCGAGATAGACGACCTTATCGACGAGAATTTCCTCATGCTTCCCCAAGGCTCGTTCGTAAGCGAGCTCGTCCTTTCCCTTTGTCGCGAAGCTGGATTTGGCCCACGTGTTACGTTCACCGGCAAACGAGCCGAGAACATCATCTCTCTTGTCGCACGTGGCGCCGGCGTCTCATTCCTCATGCGCAAGCCGGCGGAATCGCTCGCCAGCGGAAAGGTAGCCCTGGTGCCGCTCGAGCCCGCGACGACCTCCGAGGTCAGGCTCTACCTCAAGCGAAACGCCGCGCACTCGCAGGCGGTCGTCTCGTTCATCGGCTTCCTCCCCTACCGTCAGCTCCTGCAGGGCGACCGTGCGTCTTCCACCGCGACACGACCGTCATAATCCCTGCTGCTCCACAACCGCAGACTTGTGTCCGCAAACACGCTGACAACGGCACAAAACACAAATATGCCTCGGGCGGCACGTCGCCGTCCGAGGCATATTTAGTTAAAGTGCGCAGACAGACTAGTCCACCGAGATGTTGAGCGCCTTACCGCCCTCGTCCTTCCTGGTACCGATCACCATAGCGGCGACAAGAGCCAGAACGAAAGCGACCACACCGGAGATGACAAGGCCGATAAAGCCCATGTCGATGCCGGCAGGGTTAATAAAGCTCGGAAAACCGAGCGGGCCGGAGGCACCGAAGGCATAGAGTTTGGCACCCATGAGGCCGGCAATGGCGCCGCCTACACCAGCGGAAATAAAGGTTGCCCACATAAGGCGCTTACGCGGCAGCAAGATGGCGTAAAGCGCAGGCTCGTTGACACCGAAAATCGAAGAGACAAGGGCGGGAATGTTGACGGCAGCATTTTCCTCGGAGTCCTTGGTTCGGATGATCATGCCAAGCACAGCGCCGGCGATGGCGCAACCGCCTGCATACACGAGCGGGTTAATGAGGTCATAGCCGTAGGTTGCGACATCGAGGAACCACAGCGGGATGATACCCCAGTGCAGGCCGAACATGACGAGCAGGCTCCAGAACGTGCCGATGACGAAGCCGGCGATGGCGGGTTGGAAGTTGATGAGCATCAGAATGACCTGGGCAACGATGTTGGAGAGGACCGTCATGACCGGACCGACCACAAGCAGGCCAAGGATGCCGCAAATGAGGAGCGTCAGGATGTTGGAGAAGAACGAGCTCACAAGCGCGGGCAGCGCGTTAGAAAGGGCCTTGTGCACCTTGGAGGCAATCCAGACGATAAAGATCGCAGGCAGAATCGTCGATGAGTAATTCTGCATGATCAGCGGGATGCCAAAAATATCACCGTAGACATTGGACTCGAAGACCGTACCGGCGCCGAGCGTGTAGAGCGGATCTCCGCCCATAAGGGCAACGAGCGTCGGGTAGACGAGGATACCGCCGAGCGCCATTCCCATAACGGGCTTAAGTCCGAACTTCTTGGCCGACGTCCAGCCAATGATTAGCGGAAAGAAATAGAAGACCGAATCTCCGATTGCCGAGAGCGTCACATACGTATTGCTGTCCTTGGCAAGCCAACCGGCAACCGTGCAGAGCGCGAGCATCGACTTGATGAAGCCACCGGCCATAAGCACACCAAGAACCGGCTGCAGAATCTCGGAAATGATGGCGAGCAGGCGCGAGAACGGATCGCCCTTCTTGACATTGTCGCCCTCATCGATATCAAGCGCAGGCTTGGCGTCGAACCCGCCAATCTGAACAAGGTCGTTGTAGACGGCCTCGACGGTGGCGCCGATCACGATCTGGTACTGTCCGCCGGCCTGGATGACGTCAACGACGCCCTTCGTCGCCTTAAGCTCATTGGTCTGGGCAAGTGATTCATCCTTGAGGTGAAAGCGGAGACGCGTAATGCAGTGGCTCACGTCTAACACATTGTCTCGACCACCGACCTTTGTGATGATTTCATCGCAAAGCTTCTGGTATTTCATGGAATTCTCCTTTTTCTGAGCGGGGTATAGCATCGATTTCATGCCTCCGTAGTCGACGTGGGAGGGCAAGGAATCCGCTTCCCCCTTTGAAATCCGCGGACGCACGTACGCCCGGGATGGGAAACGGCAGAGAAGATGGAAGATGCCGATCACGTGGCAGGGAGCCTCATTGGCCCATATCACGCAATCAGGTCTACAGACGCGAATCTGCTGCGCCGAGAAGTCTCGTCGTCTGGCAGAACTTGTCACACAGACGTTCCGGTTCGCCCTGGGGAATCTGGGTACGCTCGGTCTCAAAGGAGAGGCCGTATTCACGCGCCGGAAGGAAGTACTCGTAATAGCCGTTGGTGTAACCGCAAACTATTCCCTCGACCGGGCATTCGCGCTTCATGCGAATACCCAGGTCGCTGCCGAGCTCACTCGGGAACACAAAGAGATGCAGGCCGCCCAGACTGATGACGGCACACTTAAGCGTGAGCGAAAAGTCGTCATGGGCAACGGTGTGATAGAACGTCTGAGGCTCGATGCGGTCGAGAACGACCTCGCAATCGAGCTTGATCTGGGAAATCGCCTCGGCAAGACCGGTCGAAACGCGCTCGACCTCGGGAATGCCGCGTCCCTGGCGAAAATTGCGGTCGCTACAGTCGCCAGCAGCACCGACGACCATGGCCGGATAGTAACCAAGACTCTGAGCGAGCTTTTTGCCGGTAAGACCGGCGAGTTCGCTCGTGAGCTCCGTGCAGTCGGGTCCGACGCAAGCGGAATGCACCGCCCAGTTCACAAAGCCCGCAAATGACTTGCCTTCGGTATCGAAGAACGATACGACAATGACCTCATTGTCGGCGAGTTCACCTGGGATGATGCGGTTGTCGTAGAAACCGGTGATGACCTGCTTGCCCAAGCGACAAATCGCGGGCTGTACGTTGGCGCGGCACTCCTCAAAGCATTGGCAAATGGTATCGAGGAACCAGCGGTAGTAGTTCTCGTCGAATTTTCCCGTCCACCAGCTGCGGTGGTAAGCGACGATTGAAGTATGGTCGTGCGTCGCCGAGAGCAGAACGCAATCACGGTCAATGCCGTAGCGCTCAGCGAGCATTGTCTTGACTTCCTCGGCCATGCTTTCCTCGAACTCGAGGACATCGGCATTAAAGAGAAACACTTCACGTTCGCCTTGCTGGAAGAGGATGGCGTTGGCGAAGACGTCGTCATGGACGCCTGTCGCAGGTTCAAGACGGTTGGGAAGATTGCGGTAGCCAATCAGGTAGATGTCGCCCTGTGGGGTGATTTTGCGGCGCGCGTGTCCAATGTTCATGCACGTTCTCCTTCTGTGTCACGCCGCATTCAAGGCGGCAATGATGATTTCGACGAGGCGCTCATGGGATCCGGCGGCAAAACCGGAGTTCATAGCCTCATAGGTGATTTTTTCGTACGCGTCGGGAGCCGGTAGGTACTTCTGTCCGCCGTTGACGAGCGTGGCAAAGAACACAGAGCCGGACCGAGCGGCGCGCACAGTGGCGCCGAATGCACTCGAGACCTCGGGTTGTACGCCGACAAGCTCGACGTTTCCCAGCCGGAGCAGATAGACCCTCGTGCGCTGCTCGCCAGCGGCATGAAACTCATACGTTCGGTGCGGAGCCAAAGAGTGAAAATCGGCGCGTGTCTGAGCGGGCAGGAGAACGTCGACCGTGCGGGCATCGATGCCGGTAGCGTCATCCTCACGCGCCATGCGAGCGGCCTCGATCAAAGCATCGCCCAAGGCCTGCCCCTGCTGGTGCAGCATGCGGTATCCGTCCTCATGGGCATCGACCGTCTGCTTAACGCCGACCGCATCGAACATGACGTTCATGGCGCGCTCCGCCGGACCTTGGTCGCCCGCGGCGCCTGGCAGCAACAGGGCAACGCCGCCCAGCTCGCGCTCGAGTGACATGGCGGCAAAACCAAAGAGGTCTCCGCTCGCCATGCGCCTCCCCTCGGAGTCGCGCGACCCGTCGAGCACGGAGGACTGAACATCCGCCATCGCGAGCACGGCAACATACTCGCCCCCGGCATCCCTTATGGCGAGTACGGGCATCGTGTGGTCGGCAAACCCCCTGGGATTCGAGCCCAACCACCAGCCGGCAGGCGTCTCAATGTCGCGATTAACGTTCACGGGGCATTCGCCCTCCACAGTGGCGAGCGTGGCAGAGTGAATGCCCGCAACAGCGCGCTCGACAGCCGTGCGGGCGGCAGCGACGAGCGCTGCGCGATAGCGCTCGTTGCAATTGCGGGTAGCATCGTCGGCAAGATGCCCGGAAGTGCGGACGTGAGGCATGGAAAACGTGTGGGTAGGAACCACCCAAGAATAAGCACCGCTGCAATTGGCGGCATCCTCAACAACCTCACGCAGATCGGCGAGTAGAGCCGGAGCGATCGAGGTGACCTCAAGCGAAAGGACGCAGGCGCGTCGCCCCGTCCCCTCGATGATAAGGGCACGGGCGAAGACCTCATGACGGAGTTCGTCGAAACCGTCGAACGGCAACACGTCCCCAAGATCGATGGCCACACGAGCGGCCCCAGCCCTCATCTCTCCTTCGTCCATGGCAGATACTCCCCTCTGATTGCCGCTCACTCGACACCGTACAGTTGCTGCGCTGTACCGCCAAGCACAAGGTCGCTGTCTGTATCGCTCAGATTTGCAGCGCGAACGCAGGCGACACCCTCGGTGAGCCACTCGCGTTTAACGGGATAGCTCGTGCCAAAAACAATATGGTCTGCACCCAGCACGTCAACCGCACAGGCGAGGAGTGTCTTGCCCCAAGGCTGAGCATGGGACATGTCGAAATAGATGTTGTTCTCGAGGTGCCTGGAAACGGTCTCGGTATCGACCTGAAAACGGCCAGAAGCATCAGGGCGCTTGGGGCCATGAGGCAGCAGCATCTCCTTGAACGCAAAGTATGCGCCGCCGAGCATGGAGTGGACCATCTTGATATTGGGGTAGCGCTCAAAGAAATCACCAAAGATCTCTCGGCCGATCGCCGTAGTTTGGTCGACGCAGCGGCCATAAGAGCGGCGAAGGTTGTCGTACGCGAGAAGCGACTCGTTCTCGACCGGCACGGGAACATGGTGCACGTAAACGGTGACATGGCGTTCGTTCAGGTGCTCGAAAAAGCTCGAGAAGACCTGGTCGTCGAGATAGCGCTTGCCGTAGTGAGCGCAGAGCTGCACACCCGCAAAACCATCGTCGAGCCTGCGGTCGAGCTCCTCCAAATTCGCTTTGGTGCCAAAGGGCGGCACAGCGACAAGCGGAATCAGACGGCCACTTGACGCCTTCGCGTCAGCAGCCATACCGTCGTTGAAACGCCGGCACATCTCGAGCGACATCCACTCGTGACAGCCGGGGAGCTTGAGGATCGCCTTGTCGACCCCCGCCTCATCCATATCGGCCAAGCGCTTCTCGAGGGTGTAGTCGCCCTCAATGTAGTTAAGACCCGGAGAACCGGCGGGCATCTCGATCACGATCTGTCGTTTGCCGGCGGAATTCATGGTCAGATAGCCTTCGGTGTCATAGGCGCGGGGTACCTCGGCCAAAAACTGTTCGCAGAGCGTCTCGTCATGAAAGATGCGCTCGTCGAACCAGTAGGAATTTGCATCGATAATCATTGGTTGGAACCGCCTTTCATCTTGTTGAAAACATTCTAGAAAAGCAGGTACCCGGACATCAATTCCAGCTTAAGCCCATTGTATTCCATTTTGGAATAGAACTAGCCGCTCACGCGCGAACCTCGCCCGCTCAACGAGACAAGCGCTAACAGCACGGGCTTAGACAGAAAACGGTCGGCCCGCATCCGTTGCGGGCCGACCGTTTCATTACAGGCTACCTTTGCCGTTACGCCTGGCGGTAATGGTCAAAGAAGTCGGCGAGGTCTTCGAGGGACTCTTTGAGTACTTCCATGCGCGGCAGGTACACGATACGGAAGTGGTCGGGCTCAGCCCAGTTGAAGCCGCCGCCGCGCGTGATCAGAATCTTCTTCTCGTGCAGCAGGTCAAGGGCGAACTGCTCGTCATCGGTGATGTTGAACTTCTTCACATCCATCTTGGGGAAGATGTAGAACGCCGCGCGCGGCTTAACCACCGAGATGCCGTCAATCTTGTTGAGCGCCTCATACACAAAGTTGCGCTGCTCGTAGACACGGCCGCCAGGACGGATGTAGTCGTTAACGGACTGATGACCACCGAGTGCCGTCTGAACGATCGACTGAGCCGGCACGTTGGAGCACAGGCGCATGTTGGAGAGCATGTTGATACCCATGATGAAGTCGCTCATGCAGCGCCGGTTGCCCGAAAGCACCATCCAGCCAATACGATAGCCCGCAATCATGTGCGACTTGGAAAGGCCGCTAAAGGTGACACAGGGCAGATCGGGAGCGAGCGAGGCAATCGAGACGTGCTCATAGCCGTCCATGCACAGGCGGTCGTAAATCTCATCGGCAAAGATCATCAGCTGATGCCTGCGTGCAACCTCGACGATGCCCTCGAGCACCTCACGCGGATAGACGGAACCCGTGGGGTTGTTAGGGTTGATGATGACGAGGGCTTTGGTCGCGCTCGTGATCTTGGACTCCATATCCTCCAGGTCGGGATACCAATCCGCCTGCTCATCACACAAATAATGTACGGGATGACCGCCGGCAAGGGTTGCGCACGCCGTCCAGAGCGGATAGTCAGGGCTGGGGATCAGAATCTCGTCGCCATTGTCGAGCAGCGCGTTCATCGAAAGCTGAATGAGCTCGGACACGCCGTTGCCCGTGTAGATATGCTCCATCTGAACGTTGGGCAGGCCCTTGATCTGCGAATACTGCATGATCGCCTTGCGCGCGGAGAACAAGCCGCGCGAGTTGGAATAGCCTTCGCAGTCGGGCAGCTGCTGGCGCATGTCCTTGATGACCTCGTCGGGCGTGCGGAAACCGAAGGGCGCCGGGTTGCCGATATTGAGCTTGAGGATGCGCTCGCCCTCGTCCTCCATACGGGCAGCCTCGTCGACGACGGGACCGCGCACGTCATACAGGACGTTATCGAGCTTGGTGGATTTAGAAAAAGTACGCATGGTGGTGCTCCTTGCAATTTGAGCTGAGGGATGGGGTTCGGGCTTGGAAACGTTGCGGGACGATGATGCCTCGCCCTGATCGGCGTCACCGGCGAGCAGCCAGGTAACATCGACCTCCAAGATGCGGGCGAGCAGCTCTGCCACGTCGCGCCGCGGAATCGTCTTGCCGCTCACATATTGGCTCATCTGACTCTTGCCGAGTTTTTTGCCGAGCATCTCCGATGCGCGGATTACGTCCGACTGGCGAACGTCGCGATCGGACATAGCCTGTCGCAGGCGATTACTAAACGTCTCTTGGGCCACAGGAACCTCCTTGCTGGCAAAGTTCAATTTATAGAACACGAATTGAACCAAGGTTCAATTTAGCAAGCAGTATAGCGCCGTACCTCATTCGAAAGTTCAATTTCATAAGAAAACGTACCGAACTCCGAGATTTGCCCAAAGCGGACAATGACGTGCACGCGTTTAGAGGTATTCAAGGAATCGAGCGGCGGCAAGCGAAACGTCAGCCGTGCGATATATCGCATTGATCTGCCGATGGGGATGCCCCTCGAGCGGACGCACGGCAACATCGAACTGACAGCGGCGCAAGATTAGCGCAGGAAGAACGCTCACGCCCAGGCCATCCTCCACCATAGCCATAATCGCATAGTCATCCCAGGTCGACAGCTTGGAGCGCACCGTCAGGCCCGCGCGGCGAAACAGCGGCGTAATCTCGTCGTCGCTACCGCGTTCCAGCAGGATAAACTGCTCGTTGGCCAAATCGGCAAGGGAAACGACCTCCGCGGTGGCAAGCGAGGAGTCCGCTGGCACCACGGCCATCAGCTCGTCTTGCACCAACGGTCGCGACGCCATGCCGGCGCCGCGTGGCTCGCGCGGAATAAAGCCCAGGTCGCAGCGACCTTCCGCCACCCATTGTTCAATCTCTGAGTAATCGCCCATCATCAACTCATAATCGACGTCCGGATGATCGGCGCGAAAGCGCGCAATCACCGGCGGCAGCACGTGGGTCGCCACACTCGAAAACGTACCGATGCAGATTTTGCCGCGCATGAGTCCACGCATCTCATCCACCCGTCGCTGCAAGCGAGTGAATTCCTCGCAGAGCGCCTCGACAGCCGGCATGACCTGCCGCCCGTCGGCAGAAAGAGCCACGCCCTCGCGACTGCGGTCGAGCACCTTAAAACCCCAGTCGGCCTCAAGATCGGCCACCATACGGCTCACGCCCGACTGCGAATAGCTCAGGCGCTCGGCAGCACGCGTAAAGCTTCCGGCGCGCACCGTCTCCAGCAGCACCTGCATCTTTTGGATATTGGTCTCCACGGCACGTCCCCACCCTTGCATGAGTTTTTGTCATGTTTTCCATGCATTATATTCGCTTTTCTTCTAAAGCCAGTTCACCCATAGTGAACATGTTCGGATATAGAGGGGATGTCAGCGCATGAACAACGGACTGTTTACATACTTAGCAGCATTACTGTTGTTTGGCTCTAACGGCATCATCGCCGCAGCTATCGCACTGCCGAGCTCCGATATCGTGCTGCTGCGCACTTTTCTGGGAGCCCTCTCGCTTATAACCATCCTCGCCACTACCCAACACCATAAGTTGCAGGCGCCATCTCGTCCCCGCGAAGCCGCGGCCCTCCTCCTCTCGGGAGCTGCGCTGGGCGCCAGCTGGATTTTTCTGTTCCGCGCCTACCAGACGATCGGCGTCGGCGTATCCTCGCTGCTGTACTACTGCGGCCCCATCATTGTCATGGCGCTCTCCCCGCTCATCTTTGGCGAAAAGCTGACCGGCGGCAAAATCGCCGGCTTTGTCGCCGTCGCCTGCGGTGCTTTTCTCATTGCAGCGCAAGGTCTAGGCGGCAATATGCCCATTGCGGGCATCGTCTGTGGAATCGCCTCGGCCTTCTGCTATGCATTGATGGTCATCGCTAGCAAGGGTGCGCCGCACATCGAGGGCCTCGAGAACTCCACGCTCCAGGTGTGCGCCGCCTTTGTGACCGCACTGGTCCTCACGCTCATCACGCAGGGCGCTCCCTCATTCCTGTCCGCCGGTATCGCCGCCAGTATTGATTGGCGCGCCGTCGCTATGCTCGGCGTCGTCAACACCGGCATCGGTTGCCTGCTCTACTTTAGCGCCGTCGCCAAGCTGCCCGTCCAGACCGTCGCTGTCGTCGGCTACCTCGAGCCGCTTTCGGCGGTCGTGTTCTCGGCCGCCCTTTTGGGTGAAGCCATAACACCGGTCCGCCTGATGGGCGCCGCGCTTATCATCGGCGGCGCGATTTTTTGCGAACTCGCCGGCAAACGCGCAAACGCCAAGGCTGGCATCGCCCAGACAGTACGTGCTTAAAAGCCCCTGCTTTGAAATGCTACCTGCGTAGATAAATAATCCCCAGCTGAGGATTATTGTCTAAAATAACCCGATGTGCCAAACTGCTCTTGTATGTATAAAGACGGCATAAAGTTTTTTGTCCTAGACAGATAACCGGATGTCTAAGGGAGTCCTCGTGGCACACAATAAACTGGAGGCAAACCTCCAAGACCAGCGCGGGCAAGGCGGGCACGGAGCCATCCCCCTCTCCGCTGGCATGCTGCTCGTAACGCTCGGCGTCGTCTATGGCGACATCGGCACGAGCCCCATGTACACCATGAAATCAATCGTCGCCAACAACGGCGGCATCGGTACCGTCAGCGAGGACATGATCCTGGGCGCGCTTTCGCTCGTCATCTGGACCATGACGCTCGTGACCACGGTCAAGTACGTGGTAATCGCCATGAAGGCCGACAACCACAACGAAGGCGGCATCTTCGCCCTGTTTAGCCTGGTGCGAAAAGTGGCACCATGGCTGATCCTACCTGCCATGATCGGCGGCGCGGCGCTGCTCGCCGACGGCATCCTCACCCCCGCGGTCACGGTCACCACAGCCATTGAGGGCCTGCGTACCATCGAGTGGGGCCACGCGCTTTTGGGTGACGGCCAGACCAACGTAATCATCATCACCATCATCATTATCTGCGGTCTGTTTGCCATGCAGCGCGCCGGTACCTCGTCAATCGGCAAGCTCTTCGGCCCGCTCATGACGCTGTGGTTCCTGTTCCTGGCAGGCGCCGGCCTGTTCAATATGCTCGGCAACCTGTCCATCTTGCGCGCGCTCAACCCCATTCGCGGCATTATGTTCCTGTTCTCGCCCATCAACCACTCGGGCATCATGGTGCTCGGCTTCGTCTTCCTGTCGACGACCGGCGCCGAGGCGCTCTATTCAGACATGGGCCACGTGGGCAAGGCCAACATCTACGCATCCTGGCCGTTTGTTAAGGCGGCCCTCATCCTTAACTATCTGGGCCAGGGCGCTTGGCTGCTCGCCAACAACTCCAACCCCCAGATGCTCGCGATGGATATCGTCAACCCGTTCTATATGATGCTTCCCGAGCCCCTGCGCCCCTTTGCCATCGTGCTTTCGGCCGTGGCGGCCATCATTGCCTCGCAGGCGCTCATCACCGGCTCGTTCTCGCTGGTATCCGAGGCAACGCGTCTCAACCTTATGCCGCATCTGCGCATCCACTACCCCAGCGACACCAAGGGGCAGCTCTATATTCCGCTCGTCAACAACATCATGTGGGTCGGCTGCATCTTCATCGTGCTGCTGTTCCAAAACTCCGAGCGCATGGAGAGCGCCTACGGCCTCGCCATTACCGTGACCATGCTCATGACCACGACGCTTTTGACGAGCTACATCGCCGGCATCCTCAAGCACAGGCTGGGTGCCTGCGTCTTCGCCCTGCTCTTTGGTGCCATTGAGCTGTGCTTCTTCGCCTCGTGCCTCACCATGTTCTTTGACGGCGGCTACGTCATGATCTTCCTGGCCGCGCTGCTGTTTGGCCTTATGTATGTGTGGCGCCGCGGCACCGCCATCGAGCGCACGCAGACGATCCTGCTGCCCGTCTCCAAGTACATCGATCAGCTCAACCGCCTGCGCAACGACGAGACCTACCCCGTGCTCGCCGACAATCTGGTGTTCCTCACCAACAGCCCCGATCCGCTCACACTCGACCGCGACGTGCTCTATTCCATCCTGGACAAGCACCCCAAGCGCGCCAAGGCATATTGGTTCATCAACGTGCACGTTACCGACGAACCCTATACGCACGAGTATTCCGTCGAGACCTTTGGCACGGACTTTTTGTTCCGCGTGCGCCTGGACCTGGGCTTTAAGGTCAACCAGCGCGTCAACGCCTATCTGCGTCAGATCGTCGGCGACTTGATGGCATCGGGCGAGCTGCCGCCGCAACATCACACCTACTCCATCTACGAGACGCGCGGCAACGTAGGTGACTTCCGCTTTTGCATGCTGCGCAAGATGCTTGCCCCCGAAACGGACATCAACCGCAATGACCACCGCGTGATGGCCATCAAGTACGCCGTCCGCCGCGCCTGCGGAAGCCCGGCACGCTGGTACGGTCTCGAGAACTCGGCCATCATCATTGAGTACGTACCGCTGTTTGCCCGCATGCGCCCGGCCGTTAAGCTCGTGCGCACCCAGGTGCCGCTCGAGGTTCAGATCGAAGAGGCCGAGGAAATGGAAGTCGACATCTTCTCGGACGACTTGGTCAACGGCAACGAAGCCGGTAAGGACATGAACGTCGATCCCACCGAGTTGCTCGAGAGTGTCGGCGATACGCCCGAACAGCAACAGCTCGACGGCCTCGAGAACGAACAACTCAACGACGCCAACTTCTAGTGACGTCACAAATCAACGACAGCGGCCCTGCACCTCACGAGAGACGCAGGGCCGCTTTGCATTGCAGTAAAGCTAGCGGCTACGAACGGCGCGGCTCGGGAACCACGAGCCTATCGGAGCTCGCGCCCTCGGCATCCATCAGGCTCACGTAGCGAATCGACGGATCCCCATACATCGCGTAGTAATAATTGCCCGTGCGCGCGCTAAAGCATCCGGTGTAGATAGTCTTCTCGAACTTGCCATCGCCCATCCTGGACGCTCCCTCGATCATCACCACGCCCTCGAGCGAGCGGAACATGCGAACGACGTTTTCGGTCTCGCTCTCCTTTTGTGGGTAATTGGCATTGAGGTACGCCGCCTTTACAAAACGGCTCGGCGAATAGCAATCGCCCGGAATGCCGCGCATGCCGGCACCGGCTCCATAGGGCTTAAGCTCGGCGCCACGCCATGTCGCCGTCTGCGGAAAATCGCTTGTGGCGGTGATATAGGTGCGGAGGTTTTCCATGTGCCACGGGAAGGTGGGCTGATTGGCGAGGGTGTCGACCGGATCGCCGTATACATGCAGGCCGTCAGCCATCATCTCGACCACGATGCTGCGCTGGCTGTCGCCGATAATCCAATGGAGCAGCGACACGCCCAGCCCCTCTCCGGCAGATTTGGCGACAATCACCGTATCGCGCAGCGCAGCCTCGACCTCATCGACCGTCGAGAACGTCGCTGCCACCCACAGGGGAAACTCATAGGCCGCGATATTGGTCTTGCCGTCGACAGGGTCCTCGGCATACTCGGCATAACCCGGGAAATTGAGACCCGCCACGGCAAGGCCTGCATCGTTGCCGCAATCGAAGAACATAGGGTAGTTCTTGTAATCGATGCACATACCGATCACCGCGTGTGCCGCTGTCGCGTCGTCGATAAACGAATACGGAATGTGAAACCCGCGCGGCATCACGCGAACCTGTTGGCCGTAGTCAAAGCTCCAGTCGAGATTGCGGCCCAGATACATGTGGCCAGAATTATCGGTAAATCGAATACTCGTACACATAGCGCCTCCTAGCTTTACGTTCTTGCTAATTTCATTGTCTCCAAACAAAAAGGCGCTAAACACAAAAGCCCGGACATGACAACAATGTCATGCCCGGGCCAAAAGAGACGAAGTGCGGTGCTTTGGTCCCCTTAGACCAACTTTCCAAGACAGTGGTCAATCATGTGTTGAATCATCTGCGCCTCGAAGCCCACAAAGTCCTGCTTGCGCTCGCGCATCTTGCCGTCGACGATCACGTCATAAGCGACCTTGCACTTGATATAGCGCGTGGACTTGGTGACCTCCTCGTGCGTCAGGCAGCTCTCCTCCATCTTGCTGGCACCCAGGCCAAACACCAGACGGGGGTTGTAGAGCACGTGGGGCTCGCCGGCGTCGTCCAGGTAGACGCAGACCTTCTTGGTAACGCCAATCTGGTTAGCGGCAAGGCAGCCGGCATCGTCGAGCGACTTGATGGTATCGATCAGGTCCTGAGCAACCGACTCGTCCTCGACGGTCGCAACCTCGCAACGCTGGGACAGGATAGCCTCGTCGTGGCAAAGCTCTTTAATCATACGTTCCTCCATAGGGGTCGTTGTAACCGCTTAAGTATACGGTACCCACACATTTTCATGCGAAAAATACCGTCCGTCTGCTACAAAGCGCCGAACATCAACATGCGAGGAACAACAGCGTCGTAAAGGGGCTATAGTGGGTGAGTTCGTGTCAATCGGCCTAAACTCGGGGCCGAACAAGGAAAGGGTATGCATGGACGAACTATTTCACGTCAGTGAGCGCAAGTCCACAATCGGGACCGAACTTCGCGCTGGACTGACAACATTCCTGGCGATGGCCTACATCATCGCCGTCAACCCCGCAGTGCTCTCGGGCGCTGGCATCGATGCGGGAGCGCTCGCCTGCGCCACCTGTCTGGGCGCTGGCATCATGACCATCTGCATGGGCATCTTCGCTAACCGCCCGCTCGCCTGCGCGTCGGGCTTAGGCGTCAACGCGATGATCGCTGGAATCACCACCACCGTCTGCGGCGGTGACTGGCACGTGGCCATGAGCGTCATCTTCCTCGAGGGTATCGTCATCTTGCTGCTCGTGCTTTGTGGCCTGCGCGAGGCCATCATGGACGCCATCCCGGTTGTCCTGCGTCACGCCATCTCGGTGGGTCTGGGCCTGTTCATCGCCATGATTGGCCTGTGCGATGCCGGCATTATCACCGCTGGCGCCGGTACACTCGTCGGTCTGGGCGACATCACCTCCCCCACCTTCATCGTCGGCATCATCTCCATCCTGGTGACAGTCGCCCTCGCCTGCCGCAACGTCCCCGGCTCGCTGCTCATCGGCATCGTCGTCGCCGTCATCGCCGGTATCCCCCTAGGTGTGACCCATGCTCCGACCGGTATCATCGCCCCGCTCGACTTCTCGAGCATCGGTGGCCCCATCGCCGACGCCGGCGGCGTGCCCGCCATCGTCAAGGTCCTTACCGACCCCACGCTCCTCGTCATCTCGTTCTCGCTGCTCATGAGTGACTTCTTCGACACCATGGGCACCGCGATGGCCGTGGCCAAGCAGGGCGAGTTCCTCACCGACGACGGCAACGTCGAGAATATCAAGGAGATCCTGATCGTCGACTCCGCCGCCGCTGCTGTGGGCGGTTTCATGGGCGTCTCCTCCATCACCACCTTCGTCGAGTCCACTTCCGGCGCCGCCGACGGTGGCCGCACGGGCCTCACCTCCGTCACCACCGGCGTGCTGTTCATTCTCGCCGCGTTCTTCTCCCCCATCGTCACCATCGTTTCCAGCGCCGCCACCTGCGGTGCTCTGGTCTACGTCGGCTACCTCATGATGAGCGAAGCCTCCGAGATCGACTGGTCCGACGTGTCGCAGGGTTTCCCGGCGTTCATGATCGTCGCCGGCGTGCCCTTCACCTACTCCATCTCTGCCGGCATTGGCCTGGGCTTTATCGCCTACGTGATCGTCGCGCTCTTTAAGGGCGAGGCCTCCAAGATCAAGCCGCTCATGTGGATCGCAGCCCTTGCCTTCCTCGTCTACTTCTTCGTGGCGTAACGGCATAGTCTGCTAAAGCAGAACATCAAGGCGCGGAGTCGCATCGAGCGGCTCCGCGCCTTTCTTTTAGCGTCTGCCCCCGCGCCAGCGTGCGACAATTGAGGCTGTCAATATCACAACACCGAGAGAAGCCTGCCTTGGAAGCGCATCATAAGCAGATAACCGTTTATTCAGAGTGTGTGGAAGGCGCGCCCGTCATCTACCTTCCCGTGGTTATGGGCGACGGTAGTGAAGTCTACGAGCGCTGCCGAGAGCTCGACTGCCCGCCCTTCACCCTTGCCGCCATTGGAGGACTCGATTGGAATCGCGAGCTGAGCCCCTGGGAATGCGACGGAACTATACGAGATGCCGAGCCCTTTGGCGGACAGGCGTCTGAGTTTCTCGATGAGCTGCTGAATCAGATAATCCCAGAGGCCGAATCATCACTTCCCTGCCCGCCCACCTGGCGCGGCATTGCCGGCTACTCGTTGGCGGGTCTTTTTTCACTGTGGGCACTTTGGCAAACAGATGTCTTTGAGCGCGCGGCAAGTGCATCGGGGTCGCTGTGGTTCCCCGGCTTTATCGACTACGCGCGCGAGCGCACGATGACAGCCACGCCCGACGCCGCCTATCTGTCGCTCGGTAAAAAGGAAACCAAGACGCCCAACCGCATGATGCGGCACGTACTCGACGATACGCGTGCGATGGAAGAGCTGTTTATCGAGCGTGACATTCCAACAACGCTGGAGCTCAACCCCGGCAATCACTTTGCCCAAACTGACCTGCGCATGGCGCGCGGCATCCACTGGATACTGACGCATTAAAAATGGCGTCCACGCGTACATACGCATGGACGCCATTTTTAATTTGGCTGAACGCAGCTGCTATTCAGCAGTCTCCTCAAGCTCGGAAGTATCGAACTCAAAGTCATTACCGGGCAGGATAGCGTTGAGCACAATTCCCACCAGCGAGCCCACGGCAAGGCCCGAAAGCGAAATCGTCACGCCGCCCAGCTCCAGCACGATGGCACCGGCGGTACTGTAGGCAATGCCGAGCGAAAGCACGAGCACCAGAGCCGCCACCAGCACGTTGCGGTTGTTCTGGAAATCAACCTGATTCTCGATGAGGTTACGCACGCCAACGGCACTGATCATGCCGTAGAGCACGAGTGACACACCGCCGATAACGCACGCCGGCATAGCAGCGATCACAGCAGCAAACTTGGGGCAGAACGAAAGCACGATGGCACAGCACGCGGCAATGCGAATCACGCGCGGGTCGAACACGCGCGTCAGGGCAAGCACGCCGGTGTTCTCGCCATACGTCGTATTGGCCGGAGCGCCAAAGAGCGACGCCAAGATGGTCGCCAGGCCATCGCCGAGCAGGGTACGGTGCAGACCGGGATCGGCAATGTAATTGCGTTCGCAGGTAGAGCCAATGGCGGAGATATCGCCAATGTGCTCAATCATGGTCGCAAAGGCCAGCGGCATGATGGTGATGATAGCCGTCGTGGCAAGACCGCTATCGAACTGCGGGCCAAAGAGCGCAAACACGGTGTTGTCCCACACGATGGGCAGACCGACCCACGGAGCGGCGGCAACGCCCGAAAAATCAACCTCGCCCAGCACCGCCGCGACGGCATAGCTCACCACAACGCCCAGCAAAATCGGCACGATCTTGACCATGCCGCGGCCCCAGATGTTGCAGATGACGATCACGGCCACAGCGATAACGGCGACAAGCCAGTTGGTCTGGCAGTTGGCAATGGCAGAGCTCGCCAGGATCAGGCCGATGGAAATGACGATGGGACCGGTCACCACCGGCGGAAAGAAGCGCATGACACGCTTGGCGCCAAATGCGCGGAACAGCGCCGCCAGCACCGGATAGAGCAGGCCGGCGCAGGCAACGCCCAGGCAAGCGTAAGGCAAAAGCTCGGCCTCGCCGTTGGGTGCAATGGCGGCATAACCCGCGATAAAGGCAAACGACGAGCCCAGAAACGCGGGCACCTTACCGCGCGATAGAAAATGAAACAGCAGCGTGCCGATGCCGGCGAACAGAAGCGTCGCCGAAACGGAAAGGCCGGTGAGCACAGGCACGAGCACCGTGGCTCCGAACATCGCAAACATGTGTTGCAAACCCAACACAAACATGCGCGGGCGGCCGAGCGACGATGCATCGTAGATGGCATCGGTGACGGCGGGCGTCGAGGATTGGGACATGGAAGTCCTTTCATGATGGAAGGGCGATCAGGCATATCGGATAACCTGCCCGAACGATACGATCCGAACCATTGTACGTGATACGCCATGTCTCGCACGCGCCGTCACCTGCAAACGGTAGCGTTACTTCCAAACGCGCTCGGCAATGCGCTTGACCAGCGCGATCTTTGCCCACTGTTCGTCCTCGGTCAGTTTGTTGCCAATCTCACAGCTGGCAAAGCCGCACTGGGGCGACAGGTACAGGTTCTCGAGCGGCACATACTTTGCGGCCTCGTGGATACGTTCGACGATGGCATCCTCGTCCTCGAGCTCAGCGGCCTTGGTGGTCACCAGGCCCAGCACGACCTTCTTGCCGGGAGCAGCATACTTGAGCGGCTCAAAGCCACCGGCGCGCGGCGTATCGAACTCAAGGTAGAACGCGTCGACGTTCTCATGTGCGAACAGGTACGGCGCAATGGGATCGTAACCACCCTCGAAGGCATACGTGGAGTGATAGTTGCCGCGGCACACATGCGTGTTGATAACCAGATCGTCGGGCTTGCCCGCGATGGCAGCATTGTTGAGCGCCACGCCCAGCTCGCTTACCTTTTGCAGGTCGACCGGGCTCATGCCGGTTTTGGCAACAAAATCGGTATCGCAGTAGATGCCCCAGGTACAGTCGTCAAACTGGATGTTGCGGCAGCCTGCTGCGTACAGGTCGGCGATCACTGTGCGATAAGCGGCTGCAATGGCGTCGGCAAGTTCCTCATCGGTCTTATAGACAGCGCGCAGGCTCTCCTGCTGGCCGTCGCAGCGATCGAGCGTGACCTCAGAGAACGTCTGGATCGGCGCCGGAATGGTCTGGCGTGCGACCTGGCCCTCCCCCTCAAGCGCCTTGACGAACTTAAAATGCTCGACGAACGGGTGGTTCTCGCCGCTAATGGGACCAGTAACCACGGCGGTGTCGGCCGTCGTCTCCTCATCATGGAACATATAACCCGTGCGTGAGGTGCGGCGCTCAATGCCGTTAAGGCCCCACATAAAATCGAGGTGCCAGTAGCTGCGGCGGAACTCGCCATCGGTGATCACCTGCAGGCCGGCGGCCTTCTGCTTGGCCACCAAATCGCGAATGGCATCGTCCTCGACGGCCTTAAGGCCGGAAGCGTCGAGTTTACCCGCGACATAGGCGGCACGGGCGTCCTTTACAGCCTGCGGACGAAGAAAGCTGCCGACGATATCGGCGCGAAACGGCGCATTCGGTTGAATCGAAGTGCTCATAGATATCTCCCTTTGCATTGGTTGCTTTACTGGGACAGAGTATGAGCGCTCATATGACCATCGTAAAATATACGTTTATAACAGTTTGATATAGATGTTTCCTATATCAGTCTGGACTGCCATAAAGAGATTTGACCCGCGCGGAGCACAGCAGCCTAAATGTGCTGGCGAATCGCGTCGATATAGGCCCGACCGTAGCGCGTAAGCGTCGTGTTCTTGCGCGTGATGATGCCAATCTCCATGTACTCGTCCACGTCGAGCGGAATCGAGATAATGCCGGGGCCGTTGAGCTCGTGGCTGATCACGCCCGAGCATACCGTGTAGCCGTTGAGGCCCATGGCCAAATTGAACAACGTCGCACGGTCGCGCACGCGGATATTTTTGCGACGCTCGAACGTCGAGGTCAGCTCCTCGGAATAGTAAAACGAGTTGTAGCTGCCCTGCTCGTAGGACAGGAACGGGTAGTCTTCCAGATCCTCGAGCGTCACGCTGGAGCGGTCCGCCAGCGGATGGTCGGCGCAGACGAAGACATGCGGCGTGGCGCAGAAGAGCCCTTCGAACACGAGCTCGTTGGCCACCAGCATGCGCTCGATGACCTCGCGGTTGTGCTCGGACAGATATAGGATGCCCAGCTCGCTTTTCATGTGCGCGACATCCTCGATAATCTCGTGGGTCTGTTCCTCGCGCAGGGTAAAGTCGTAGCGCGCGGCATCGAACTCGCGGATCACGTCGACAAACGCGTTGACGGCAAAGGAATAATGCTGGCAGCTCACACTAAAGTGCGGCACCTGCTCGGATGCGCCCTTGTACTTGCCCTCGAGCAGGTCGGCCTGGTCGAGTACCTGGCGCGCATAGCCCAAGAAGGTCTCGCCCTCCTCGGACACAATGACGCCCTTGTTGGTGCGCTCAAAGATGTGCACACCCATCTCGTTTTCGAGATCGCGGATCGACGCGGTAATCGAAGGCTGCGACACAAAGAGCCGGCGCGAGGCCTCGGTGATGCTGCCGCATTCGGCAACCTTAACAACATACCTAAGCTGCTGAAGCTTCATGACGTTCTCCCTAGACGTTCGTGGCGCCAAGACCCGCCGCGTCCACCTGGCGCATAAACGACGGCATCTCCCCCGTCGCGGCGCAGGCGGCAATCTGATGCAGAGCCCCGGCGACCGCATCATCTGCCGCAGCGCCGATATGCCAGCGCGCCGCCGCCGTGACGACCTCGTTGGCATTGGCGACTGCAACGGAGTTAGGAACGGCATCGATCATGGGCAAATCGTTATCGGAATCGCCAAATACGGCCACCTCGTCGGGCGTCATGCCCATAGCGCGCGCCAGCTCCAGCGCAGCGCAGCCCTTGTCCCAACCAGCCGGAAGGATGTCAAACAGGCGCACGCGGTTGTTGGGAAACACAAGCGAGATTTCCGGCACCTCAGCGGCAACGCGCTCACGTAGCTCCGCGAGCTCCTCGCGCGAACGGGCACTCCAGATATTCGCCTTGTATACCGGGGCATCGTCAACGACAGGACGACAGGGAGCCTCTTCGCCCTTGAGCCACGCGTTGCCGCCTGACTTCATGGCGCGACGCACACGCTCGGGATCGCTTGTCACGCAATAGGCATCGTTATTCCAAAAGTCATCACCCAAACGGTAGACCTTCAAATACGTATCGTCGGTCTCCTGTTCAAAATAATCGGCTAAGCGCATAAGGACATCGTTATCGATTGCGCGCGAAGCGACTACTTCGCCATCGACAAACATCACCTGGCCGTTGCAAAACGCACCGGTCGAGAAGCACTCGGAGCGATTGCGGAACATCCAGCCCATCGCGGACGGCTGACGACCCGAAACCGGACCAAAGTGCAGACCCGCCGCCTGCATGGCATGAATACCCTCAATGGCGTAGTCGCTGGCGCCATCATGCCCGGCTGGAATCAGCGTATCGTCCATATCGGTTAGCACAAGTTTGATCATAGAGTCCCCCGTCATTTTCACCGTATCCATTGTAACGGTGCGCTAGTATAGGGAACAACAGATTCGATGCGGGAGTGCCGGCGGTGCAAACCACAAGGCTGAGAGGGCATGGGGCCCAATCCTTTGAACCTGTCAGTTAATGCTGGCGTAGGGAGCATGCCGCCTTTACAGGGGCGCTGTCTATGCACAGCGCCCCTTTTCTATGCCAAGGAGGCATGTGCAGTGATTGATTCGGAACAGCTTAAACAACATATGGTCAAGGCCGTGGATGAGATTCGCGCTACCAATCCGATGGCCGGCTCCATCACCAACACGGTGACGATCGACTTTGTCGCCAACGCACAGCTCGCCGTGGGCGGATCGGCCGCCATGGTCTATCTGCCCGACGAGGGCGAGGCACTCGTTGCCGGCGGCGGCGCCATCTATCTCAACATGGGCACGCTCTTCCCCATTTACGAGCAAACGATTCCCCGCGCGGCCAAGGCGGCACACGACGCCGGTAAGCCCTGGGTGCTCGATCCGGTGGGTCTGGGTATCGGTAGCCTGCGCACCCAGCTGGTAAACGAACTCAAGCAGTACAAGCCCGCCATCGTGCGTGGCAACGCCTCCGAGATCATCGCACTCGCCGGCCTGTGGGGTCTTGAGGGCGAGGCGGCCGATCTGAGCCGCGTGCGCGGTGTCGATACCACCGACACGGTCGACGCCGCCCGCGATGCCGCCGTGGCGCTCGCCCGCTACACCGGCGGCGCCGTAGTGGTCTCGGGCGAAGTCGACCTGATCACCGACGGCACGACCGTGGCCAAATCCCACGGCGGCAGCCCGCTCATGTCCAAGATCACCGGCTGCGGTTGCTCGCAGGGCGGCGTGCTGGCCGTGTACGCCTGCGCTGCCGATCCGTTTACGGCAGCCGTCTGCGGTACCGCCGTCTACAACGTTGCCGGCACGCGTGCCGCCGCTGTCGCCGATGCCCCGGCAAGCTTTAAGGTCGCCTTTATCGACGAGCTCTACCACGCGACCGCCCAGGACATCGCCGATAACCGACTCGAGCTCGAGGAGGCATAAGCCATGTCCGAGCCCGCAACCAATGCCGGCATGAACACGCTCGTCGCTGTGGCCATCGCCCCATGCGGCACCGGCGATGAGCTATCCGCCGAGGTCGCCGAGGTCGTGCACGTCATTCGCGAGAGCGGTCTTCCCAACCGCACCACCTCGATGTTCACCGAGATCGAGGGCGACTGGGACGAAGTCATGCAGGTCGTGCGTGACGCAACCTTTGTGTTGGCGAGCAAGGGCATCCGCACCGAAGTCGTACTCAAAGCCGATATTCGACCCGGATTTACCGACACCATGACCGGCAAGCTCGAGCGCATGGAAGCACAGATCAAGAAACAGGAGGAAGCACGATGAGCATCCGCGACAACCTTGATATCTCGGCCTATCTGGTGCTCGGCCCCGAAAACACGCTCGGGCGCCCCGTGGGCGATGTGGTGGCCCAGGCACTCGACGCCGGCTTTACCTGCATCCAGGTGCGCTCCAAGGTGGCAAGCGCCCGCGAGATCATTGCGCTGACCGGCGACGCCGCGCAGGCAATCGCACAGGCCGGCAAGACCGGTCAGGTCGCCCTGTTAATCGACGACCGTCTGGACTGTGTACTCGCCGCGCGCGAGCAGGGCATTGCCGTCGACGGCGTGCACGTAGGCCAGAGCGACATTCCCGTCGAGGTCTGTCGCAAGCTGCTGGGCCCCGACGCCATCGTGGGCCTTTCGGCCCGCTGCGAGGAGATGCTCGAATACGTCAAGACCGCCGACATGAGCCTGGTCGACTACCTGGGCATCGGCCCGCTCCACGAGACCGAGACCAAGCGCGACTGCGGACGCGCGGCCGATGGCTCTATCATCACCAAGAGCTTTGAGGACCTGGCCGCACTCCACGCGGCAAGCCCCGTGCCCATCGTGGTGGGCGGCGGCGTCAAGACGGCCGACTTGCCGCAGCTTAAGGCAACCGGCGTCGACGGCTTCTTTGTGGTGAGCGCCGTCTGCAGCGCCGATGACCCCTACGCCGCGGCCAAGGAGCTCGTCGACACCTGGCAGCAGGCATAGGCATAGGCCGAGCAGCTGGTTCGCAGCCTCATATCTTCAGCAATGGAAAGCGCATCCCAGTTTGGACCTCCATTCCGGGATGCGCTTTCCGTATGCGACCCTTACCCCGCCAGATACGCTTTCAGCGCAGGCAAGGTCGCCTCCGCATCGTGGCGGCCGATCTGATAGATGCGCTCGAGCTCATCGGGCTCGCGGCACAGCGACGGCACCTTCACCGATTCGCTCGGCCGCACCACAAAGACCTCGCCGGCAGCCTCACGACGTGCCAAGTCATCGAGCGTGGCATTGTAGACCTCATGCCGATGCTCAAGCGCTGCAACAAACTCCGGGTAGTGACGGAACACGCGCCGCAGCATGGGTATCACGCTGTTGGGCTGCTTCACAAAGCCCGCCGGCTGCGTGAGTACCACGATATTGCGGTCATACCCCTGCGCAAACAGCCAAGCGCTGGGAATGGAATCGGCCACGCCGCCATCCAGGTACTTGCGGCCCTCAATGGCGACAGGACGCGTCGCCACGGGAATTGCCGACGACGCCCGGATCCACTCGATATCGCGCTCATCGCCATAGGGCAGGTCGTGATAGACGGCCTTGCCCGTCTCGATATCGGTACACACGCACGTAAATCGCATGGGGCAGGCGCGATATGCTTCCAGGTCGATGGGATCGCGCTCGATAGGCACCTCGTGATAGGCAAAGTCGGCATTGAACATATCGCCGGTTCGCAGCCAGCTGGTCACGCTCGCATAGCGCTTGTCGGCGCAATAGGCCTTGTTATAGCGAATGGCGCGGCCGATCTGGCGCGATTTAAAGTTGTAGCCAAATGCCGCGCCCGCCGAGACGCCCACCATATGGTCGCAGGTCAAACCGTGCTCCATCCAAACGTCGAGCACGCCCGCCGTATACATACCGCGGTAGCCGCCTCCCTCGAGCGCCAGCCCCACCGTGCGCGTCATATTTGACTGTGCCATGCGACCATCTCCGTTCCTGCGTTTTAAAACGGGACAAGTATACCCGTCAACATATATCGTCCCAGTCGCATTTTTATCGAACATCGCATCGTCGCGCTACCGCTTGTCGAATAATAGCCGCCCACAGCATGTGCACCCATATATAATTGTGCACTATTGTTTACACTACTCAGCTGTTATCAACAGCGAACATTAGCCGGTAAATTAACCCAACAACGCAGCAAGGCGGGGGCCTGGATACACGCAAAGCGCCAAACAACAACGCGTGTGCACAACGAGCTCGCCCGACGCAATCCGCCCGACCTCAGAAAGCCGCTTACGACATGGATACTGTCAGCAATTACACCGAAACGCTCGAAAAGACCGTCCGTGACCTTCTCGAGCGTCAGGATGATCTGATTAGGACCGCCTTTACCGACCAGCTTACCGGGCTTGGCAACCGTGGCGGCTTTGCCCGTTCCCTCGAGGAGCTCTGGGAGCAGGACACCCCCGTTACCATGGCGTTCATCGATATCGACAATCTCAAGCACTGCAACGACGTCTTTGGGCATGACGAGGGCAACCGCTATATCTTGCAGGTAAGCCTCTATCTCAAGCTGTATATGAAAGTGGACGAGGCGGCGTTTCGCATAGGCGGCGACGAGTTTGCCATCCTGTCTACGATTGCAACCGAGGACGACCTCGCCGAACGTCTGGAACACTGCCGAACGATCCTGCTCAAAAACAACGATTCCGAGATGCCCCACTCGTTTAGCTATGGAGTGTCGCATGCCGACCCCGCCCTGGGCGAAGCCACCAACCGTATGACACTCGATGCCGACCATCGCATGTACGACTACAAGCTACGTCATGCCGTGCACCTCGATCGACGTAATATCACGCAAGTCCACGCCGACGACTTCGAAATAAGCGATCGTATTTTCGACGCCTTTTCGATGCTCAACGAAGGTCGTTATTTCTTTATCGAGAACTTGTACAAACATCGCACCCTTTGGTCACAAGGTGCCTTGCGCGATCTTGGCCTTCCCTCAGAGCACATAGACAACTGTCGCGATTACTGGAAAACGCGCGTCCATCCCGACGACCTTGAGGCCTTCGTCAACGACATCGACCAAGTCTACAACGGTACCAAGCACCGTCGCGTCATGCAGTATCGTGTGCGCAACGCCGTCGGCGACTACGTCCTTTGCCGTGCTCGCGGGTTTCGTATCGACGGCGACGGAAATGTCCCCTCGCTCTATGTCGGCGAGCTCGTCAACCACTCACTTGCCGAAACCGTCGACGCCGCCACAGGCCTCGGAACGCAGCGCATGCTGGTCAATGCCATCGATACCTGCCGCCTCGACCGTTGCAAGACAGGGCTTATAGCGGTGCGCGTTCGTGGCACGACAAAGCTCAACGAGCTCTACGGGGCCGAGGCTGTCGACAACATGCTTGCCGAATACGCGGGCCGCATGCTGTCGATCACCCGCGGCAGGAGCCGGGTCTACCGTTCACGAAGCGTCCAGTTTGTCGTGCTCAGCAACGATTTGGACCACGAGGCATTCGAGCAACTGACCCGCCACCTTAAAGAGGCCGTTTTCGCTCCTGTGCAAATCGCAGGCGACACCATTGCTCCCGTCTGTCTTGTCGTCCCAACCTTTTACGAACGCCTGGACTCCCAAGCATCGACTGTTTTGGGCGAACTCGATCGTCGCCTTCGCACAGCTGGCGGGCTTGTCCCCAACGACAGCCTCCCTATACCCGAGGTCGAACGCAAAAGCGCAATCGCCGAACGCATCGATATGCTCACGGGCCTCTATCGACCCAGCGAGTTTATGCGGCGCGCCAACGCATTTCTCGAGGCAAGGCGCGACGGCACCTGGTGCATCGCCACGGTCGACATGGGCCACATGCGCCTGTTTAATGAATGGCACGGCCAGGCCGAGGGCGACCGCGTACTCGCCGATGTGGGCACGGTCCTCAAGGACATCGAGAATGCCGATATGGGCGTCGCAGGGTACTGGGGCCAAGATGACTTTTGCGTACTCATCCCTTTTAAGCACATCACCGTCCATCAAATCTACAACCGCGTTCGCGAGGCCGTAGCCAGACATGATGATGGCGTAGGTTTTTGGCCGTCCATGGGCGTTTACCCCATCGACTCCAATGAGGAAATCACTATCGACGCGCAGGCCAAGGCCATGTTTACCAATCGACGCGCCAAAAACGACTTTAAGGAGCGCATTGCCGTTTTCCGCCCCGAGGAATATGAGCATGAGGTTGCGTTCCACCACACGCTAACCGAGTTCCAGTACGCGCTCTCAAACGGCCGCATCACGTACTACCTGCAGCCCCAGGTCGACATGGAAACCGGTGAGATTATTGGCGCCGAAGCACTCACCCGCTGGATTGACAAGGACGGCTCTCTCATTTCGCCCGCAACGTTTATCCCCGCACTCGAGGAAAGCGGCTTTGTGGTGACGCTCGACAAGTACATTTGGCAGGGTGTCGCCTCGTGGCTGCGCGAGCGCATCGATCGAGGGCTTCGTGTGGTTCCGGTTTCGCTTAATGTGTCGCGCGTGGATATCCTTGCCTGCGACGTTGCCGAGCATATGGGGGCGCTCGCCGCCCAATACAACCTACCGCCCGAGCTCATGCGTATCGAGATCACTGAGACGGCTTATACGGGGGAGTCCGAGGCCGTGGACAAACTGACGGCCGACCTGCACACCCGCGGCTTCTCGACCTATATGGACGATTTTGGCACCGGTCAGTCCACGCTCGCGATGCTCAAGAACGTCAACGTCGACGTCATCAAGCTCGACCGCGCCTTTGTACCCACCGATCGCGATCAAGGCCGCAGCACGCAAATCATTTCATCGATGCTCGAAATGGCGCAGTCGCTCCATCTGCCCGTCGAGGTCGAAGGCGTCGAGACAAATGAGCAGGCGAACATGCTACGACAAATGGGCGCCCGCTACGCTCAGGGCTTCCTCTACTACCGCCCCATGCCGGCGAAGGATTTTGAGGCATTGCTCGATGGTGGCAATAACGACTGATACGCTCGCGCGCAAAACGCCACCGCCGAAAGGGGAATTTGCCTCCATTAGCTGACTTATATCCCCAATTCAAACCGAATTGGGGATATGATACAAACCATTGTTCCGCCCAAGGAGGTTATCCATCATGAACGAGTCATATCGCCTGGGTGAGCAATTGATTATTGCCTATCTTCAGCGACTTGCGAATGGCATCTCGACCGCCGAACTCGATGTTGCTGCGCTGCCTGCTGAGCTACGCGCCGTTGGTGAGCAACTGCAAAAGACGCATGCCATCCTGCAACAAGAGCGCCGGCTGCTTGAGAGCAACGCCTATATCGACCCGCTCACCAACTTGGGCAACCGCGGCGGACTCGACCGTCACGTCGAGCAACTCTGGCACAAAGGTGACCCCTTCACCTGCGCCTATATTGACATCGACCATCTCAAACATTGCAATGATAGGTTTGGCCACGCCGAAGGCAATCGCTATATTCTGAGCGTCTGCCGCACGCTCTCCGAAACCATGGAGCACGATGAGATGCTGTTCCGCATCGGTGGAGACGAGTTTGTGCTCATCTCGCTCTCCGCAAACGAGACCGAACTCGAGCAGCGCTTGGAGCGGGTACGTGCCGGGCTGATCGAGGCGAGCTCAGGTGGCAAGGCGCCCATGATCGCCAGCTTTAGCTTTGGCTGCTCGCGCGTCGATCCACTTGCCGGCGACACGCGTCGCCAGATGACGATGGATGCCGATCGCAAGATGTATCGCTATAAGCTTATGCATCGCGTGCAGCAACCGAAAGACAATGACGCGCCGCAACGCCCAATCGTCGACCAGCTTCCCTGCAACGACCGGGTGTTCCAAGCGATCTCCATGAGCTCCGAGACGCGCTATCCGTTCATCCTCAATCTCGATACGGGAGAATCGCAATGGTCGGTCAACGCCGTGCGCGATTTTGACCTGCCCTCCCAGCACCCTTTTAACTCACTCGACATGTGGCTCGCCCGCGTTCATCCCGAGGACCGCGACAACGTACGCGCCGAGCTCGACATGGTGATAAACGGCACGTGGCACTTCCACTACATGCAGTATCGCGTAATGGATGCCACCGGAAAATACGTGCTTTGCGACTGCACGGGCTACCGTTTGGACGGCACCGATACCGAGCCCAGCATGTATGTGGGCATTATCATCAACCGAAGCTTGGCAGATACGACCGACTCGGTAACGGGCCTGGGCGATGTCCACGCCCTGGTCAACGCTATTGGAGAGATGCGCCGCGTGGCGCGCGAGGCAGGCTTTATTGCCATTAAGGTCGACGATATCGCTGAGGTCAATGCCCGCTTTGGCTTTGATGCGGGCGACCGTGTTTTGGCAGAAAGCGCTGCCTGCCTCATGGATTGTTCGCGTGGCAAGGGTCGCCTGTTCCGCTCGACGGGACCAATGTTCGTGGCGCTTTTCGATGAGCTCGGCCCCGAGGCAATCGACGAGCTCGCAAACGAAATCGAACGATTCCTGGGTTCTCCCGTGCTCATCGGCTCGCTTGAATATCAGCCGCCCATTCGCGTGGCCACGCTCCATCTGAACAGCGTTGACCGACAGCCCGTTTCCATTTTGAACGAGCTCAAAGCGTTGCTTAAAGAGGCACCGCAAGTACCGGGCACCAAGCTGGACTAGCGTTGTGGGGCGCGATGTGAAACACAGGCCGTTTCACATCGCGCCCCACGCCATCTGCCCTCTCGTGCGATAATCCTCCGCAGAAGTCACCGACAGCAGAGGGAGTTTGTGATGAAGGTTCTTTTGGTCAATGGCAGTCCCAAGGCAAACGGCAATACCGCCCGCGCACTCGCCGAGGTCGCCGAGCAACTCAACGCCGAGGGCATCGATACCGAGGTGTTCCAGCTGGGCGCCAAGCCCATTCGCGACTGCATCGGTTGCGGCCAGTGCGGCAATCTTGGCGGTCGCTGTACCTTTGACGACGACGTGGTGAACGAGCTGATCGCTGCCGCCGAGCAGGCAGATGGCTTTGTCTTTGGCTCCCCCGTCTACTATGCGCATCCCAGCGGACGCATCCTCTCGGCTCTCGACCGCGCATTCTATGCTGGCAGCAAGGCCTTTGCGCACAAGCCGGGTGCCGCGGTCGCCGTCGCCCGCCGTGGCGGCACGTCGACCACCTTCGATGTACTCAACAAGTACTTCACTATCAACCAGATGCCCGTGGTGGCCTCCACGTACTGGAACAACGTCTTTGGTGCCATGCCGGGCGAGGCCGCCCAGGACGCCGAGGGCCTGGCCACCATGCGAAACATCGGCAAAAACATGGCCTGGCTCCTTCGCTGCATCGAGGCAGGACAGGCCGCCGGCATCAAAGCCCCCGAAGGCGATCGCGCCAGGACCAACTTCATTCGATAGAGCGGCGGAACATGAATATCCAGATTTTTGGCACCAAGAAGTCCTTCGATACCAAGAAGGCCCAGCGCTATTTTAAGGAGCGCCGCATTAAGGTGCAGTTTATCGACCTTAAGGAAAAGGAGATGAGCAAGGGCGAGCTCACGAGCGTGATGCAGGCGGTCGGCGGCATCGACAAGCTGCTCAACCCCAAGGCCAAGGACGAGGAGACGCTCGCACTCATCCAGCACCTTACCCCCAGTCAGCGCTTTGATAAACTGCTCGAGAATCAGCAGGTCTTGGCCGAGCCCATCGTTCGCAACGGCAAAAAGGCCACCGTCGGTTATTGCCCCGATGTATGGGGAGCCTGGGAGTAGCCTGTGTTATTTGCCGGCGCGTGGGTATAAGAGCAGGCGTTTGGCATAAGATTCAACTGTAAGCCATGTCTAACAAAGGAGGGCACATGCCCAACAAACCCGTGAAGATCATCATGCTTACCGGATACCTCGGTGCCGGCAAGACCACGCTGCTCAACCACATCCTCGCTAACGACGGCGGCATCCGCGCCGCCGTGATCGTCAACGACATCGGCGAGATCAATGTCGACGCCAGCCTTATCGCCGACGGCGGTCTTTCCGAAACCGACGACCTCATCCCGCTCACCAACGGCTGCATCTGCTGCACGCTTTCGGACGACCTTGCCAACCAGCTGCAGGGCATCGCCGATTCGGGCAACTTCGACTACATCATCATCGAGGCCTCGGGCATTTGCGAGCCCATCCCCATCGCCTACACCATCTCGAGCTTCTGCGACGAGGCCAAGGTGGGCGGCGAGCCCAAGCTCGCGCTCGACAACATCGTGGCCGTGGTCGACTGCGCCCGCATGTACGACGAGTTCAACGGCGGTCGCGACCTGCTGGCCGAGGATATCGACGAGGACGACATCGAGAGCCTGCTCATCCAGCAGATCGAGTTCTGCTCCACGCTGATCCTCAACAAGACCGATACCGTGAGCCCTGAGCAGATCGCCGAGCTTAAGGCCATCGTGCGCAGCCTGCAGAAAGACGCCGTGATCGTCGAGGCCCAAAACGGCGAGGTCCCCATGGAGGAGCTGCTCGATACCGACCGCTTCGACTTTATGCGCGCCTACAACTCCGCTGCCTGGATCGAGGCCATGGAGCATCCCGAGGAGCACGACGACCCCGAGGTGCTCGAGTACGACATCGAGACCTTTGTTTACTCGCGCCGCAAGCCGTTTGACCTGCAGAAGTTCACCGATTTTGTTGAGCAGGAGTGGCCCGACGAGGTCATCCGCGTCAAGGGTCCGCTGTGGCAGACCGGCGATCCGGACATGTGCTACATGTTTGAGCAGGCCGGCCACCAGATGCGCCTGATGGAGAACGGTCTGTTCGTTGACTCGGCACCCGAGGGCGAGAAGCAGAAGATCATCGACGAGAACCCCGAGATCATGCAAATTTGGGACGACGAGACGGGCGACCGCATGACGAGCCTGTGCATCATCGGCCGTCACATGGACAAGGATGCGCTCATCGCCTCCCTCGATGCCTGCCTGACCGACTGGCACCGCGCCTAGGTTTATCCAAGCGGGCATTTTTCCGCCTACGTAGCCGCCAAACCACCACGAAGGTGCCCTTCGTGGTGGTTTTTCGTTCTATGCCAAGGAGATTCATGTTCAACATTGTGCTGTATGCGCCCGAGATTCCGGCCAATACGGGCAATATCGGCCGCACCTGCGTGGTTACCGGCGCCCGCCTACATCTGGTGGAGCCACTGAGCTTTTCGCTCGACGACAAGACAGTACGTCGCGCCGGCCTGGGCTACTGGCAAAACTTGGACGTGACCACCTATGCCGGCTGGGAGGATTTCCTTGCGCGCAACGACCTCTCCCCCGCCGACGAGCGCCTGCACTTGCTGACCAAAAAGGCGCGCCGTACCTATGCGCAAAGCACCTACCGCGACGGCGACTTTTTGGTCTTTGGCAGCGAGAGCTCGGGCATTCCCGAGCCACTGCTTGCCGCGGCGCCCGAGCGTTGCGAGCGCATCCCCATGTTACGTGATTGCGACTCACTCGATAACGCCGAGGCTTGGGAAGCTCACGAGGAATCGTTGGGGCATACCGAGGACAGCCACGAGGCCATCCTTCAACAGGACATCTGCGGCAACTTCGTCAACCCTGACGACTACCGCATCAGCGCACTCAACCTCTCCAACAGCGCCGCCATCGTCCTCTACGAGGCCCTGCGCCAGGCAGGCTTTCCGGGAATGTGACAAAGGAACTATCCCTTTGTCACATTCAAGCGCCACGCCGATGGCACACATGCCTAATTGATGCTCTAGATAAAGAGCCCTCACTTTTAATCAGAATTAACTAAAGTAAAATGAAGTTAAACGGCGGTGTGAAAGGAGAGCCTTGTGGAATATCTCGAGAACCCGTTTACCCCCAGTTTTGGCGAGGTTCCTGCCCATCTCGCTGGCAGACAACAGATTATTCGGGATCTGGACCGTGCCTTCTTGAGCCAGCGCAGGCGCCCAGAATTGACCTCGATCTTCTCAGGCGCGCGTGGAACCGGTAAAACCGCTCTCATGTCGTCGCTCGCGACAAGGGCGGAATCCCACGGCTGGATTGCCGTAAAGACGACCGCGCTCCCGGGAATGCTTGAGGAAATCGAGTTCGGGGCGAAACGTGCTGCCGGCCATCTTATCGACCCGTCTAAGAACTTCGAAGTCACCGGCCTCGGAATTGCACCGCTCGGCAGCATCGAGGTCAATCGCGTTCACGATGCCTCAACCTGGCGTTATCGCATGAGCGACATCATCGACCAGCTCAACGAGGCAGGCACCGGTCTGCTCGTCACGGTTGACGAGGTGGACCCGACACTCGACGAAATGATTCAGCTCGCAGCGACGTATCAGCACTTTGTGACCGATGGGAAACGCGTCGCCCTGCTCATGGCGGGACTTCCCAACAACGTCTCGACGTTGCTGAACCACAAGACGGTCTCGTTCCTTCGCCGCGCCCAACAATATCATCTGGGTCGCATTGCCGACTATGACGTACGCGAGGCCTTGATTCGCACAATCCAGGAAAACGATCGCCTGGCAGATGCTGAGGGAATCGATAGAGCCGTTCGCTCGATCTCTGGTTTTCCCTTCCTATTGCAACTCGTAGGCTACCGTGCCTGGGATCTCACAAGCGATTCGAAGGAAATCTCGTCACGCGACTTTGACCTGGGAATCAAAATCGCGCGCGACGAGATGGACGACCGAATCCTCGCGGCAACCTATCGGGAACTCACTGCAGAGGACAAGCGATTCCTCATCGCCATGCTCGATGACGAGGAAGAGTCCACCACCGCCGACCTTGTCGAGCGCCTTAAGCGTTCGCCGCAGCAGGTCTCCCGCTACCGACGCCGAATGATAGATGCCGGCATCATCGGGGAACGAGGACGAGGGCTCGTCGCATTTGAATTGCCATTCTTCCGCGACTATCTCGCGGCTCAATGCGTGAAATAGGCATCAATGAGGCAAAGGGGCTGTCCCTTTGCCTCATTGTCTATAGGTAGCGGCCGGTGATGCTTGCGGAGCAGGCCACGATGTCGCCCGGCGTACCGGCGCAGACGATTTGCCCGCCCGCGTCGCCACCGCCCGGGCCCATGTCGATCACGTAATCGGCGTTACGGATAAGGTCGAGATCGTGTTCGATCACGATAACCGTGGCGCCCTTGGCAACGAGGCCGTCAAACACACTCAGCAACACCTGAACATCGAGCGGATGCAGGCCAATCGTGGGTTCGTCGAACACGAATACGGCATCATCCTGCACGCGGCCCATCTCGCTCGCGAGCTTAAGGCGCTGTGCCTCGCCGCCCGAAAGCGCCGGCGTGGGCTCACCGAGCGTGAGATAGCCCAAGCCCAAGTCGTGCAAGGTCTGCAAGCGCGCCTGAACCTTCTTGAGCCCCAGTGTGGCGTCGATGGCCTCGTCCACACTCATGTCCATGAGCTGCGGCAACGTAAGGAGACTCCCGTCCTTGCCCTCGCGATGGATATGCGAAGCCGCGTCTGCATAACGTGAGCCGCGACATGCCGGGCAGACGATCTCGACGTCGGGCAAAAACTGCACGTCGAGTGATATCGAGCCCGTGCCATCGCACGTAGGGCAGCGCAAGGCGCCGGTGTTGTAGCTAAAGGCACCCGCCTTGTAGCCGGCTGCCTTGGCCTCGGACGTACGGGCGAAGGCGCGACGCAGCTCGTCATGAATGTCGGCATAAGTCGCCACTGTCGAGCGCACGTTGGCGCCGATAGGCGTAGCGTCAATCAGGTTTGCGCGGGCAATGCCTTCGGCATCGACCCAGCGCACATGTTTTGGCAGGCGCTCGCCGGCTGCCTGCGCCTTAAGCGCCGGGATGAGCGTCTCGAGCACCAACGTCGTCTTGCCCGAACCCGAAACGCCCGTAACCGCAACAAGGCGGCCGCGCGGGATATCAACTTCGAGCGGCTTAACGGTATGGATGGCATCGGTTGCCATGCGAATATGCCCCTGGTCGAACATTTCCTCGTCAGTCACCTGCGGACGCAGGCGCTTGGACTCTGCGCGCAAAAACGGGGCGATGCGGCTGCCCTGCGATTGTTCGACCTCGTCCACCGTACCTGCAGCGATCACTTTACCGCCGCCCGCTCCGGCAACGGGGCCCATCTCGACCAGATAGTCGGCTTCCGCCAGTACGCGCGTGTCGTGGTCGACAACAACCACGGTGTTGCCGTCATCCACCAGATCGCGCATCACGCCCACCAAGCCGTCGACATTGGCAGGATGCAAGCCGATCGAAGGCTCGTCCAGCACATAAAGCACACCCGTCGATCGGTTGCGCACCACGCGGGCGAGCTGCACACGCTGGCGCTCACCCGTGGAGAGCGTGGCGCCGGCGCGATCGAGCGAAAGGTAATCGAGACCCAGGTCGACCAGACGACGGGCCGCACTCAAAAACGAATCGCAGATATCCGTTGCCATGGGCCGCATCTCGGCCGGCAAGGACGTAGGCACCCCGCGCACCCACTCAATCGCCTCACCCAGCGTCATGGCCGCTGCTTGCGCCAGATTGATACCGCGCACCTGGGGCTGGCGCGCAGCCTCGGAGAGACGCGTGCCGCCGCAATCGCGGCATGCTCCCTCGCGCAAAAAGCGCGCAACGCGTTTTAAGCCCTTATCGTCCTTGACCTTGGCGAGCGCATTCTCGACGGTATAGACGGCGTTGTAATAGGTAAAGTCGAGCGGCGTAGCGCCCTCGACGATTTTGGGCACGTAGAGGATGTGCTTCTTAACCGCCGGGCCGTGGAACACGATATCACGCTCTTGAGGCGTGAGCTGGTTAAACGGCACGTCGGTGCGCACGCCCATCTCGCCTGCCACCTGCTTCATCAGATCCCACATGAGCGTGCCCCAGGGAAGGACTGCGCCCTCGTTGATGGTCTTTGACTCATCTGGCACCAGGCTCGCCTCGTCCACCTCGCGCATGACACCGGTGCCGCCACAGGTGGGGCATGCGCCGCCGCTATTGAAAGCCAAATCCTCGGCACTCGGCGCGTAGAGCTCGCGGCCGCACGTCGGACACGTGAGCGACAGGCCCGCAGCTACGTTAAGGCTCGGCTCCACACGCGCCCCGCAATGCGGGCACACGTGATGGGCGCAACGGCTAAAGAGCAGACGCAGGCTATTGTTGAGCTCGGTCATGGTGCCAAAGGTCGAGCGCACGCCCGGCACGCTGGGGCGTTGATGCAATGCGAGCGCCGCCGGCACGTGCAGCACCTCGTCCACCTGGGCGTGTTCGGCCTGCGTCAGACGACGGCGGGTATAGGTGCTGAGCGCCTCAAGATAGCGACGCGAGCCCTCGGCATAAAGAACCCCCAGCGCCAGCGAACTCTTGCCCGAGCCCGACACGCCGGCAATGCCCACGAGCCTTCCCAGTGGAATATCGATATCGATGTCTTTGAGGTTGTGCACGCGCGCGCCACGCACCTCGATAGCCTGCGGGCTCATCTTCTGTTCCGTCACCTTTATCACCCTACTCATGCCATAAAACTCGATCGCGGATGTACTCGCCCAGCATGGGCACGGTAAACCGGACGAGGCCGTATCCGGCAGCCTCGATGACGCGCTCGCGAATCAGGCTTGCGCGATATTTACTCGCCCAGCTCTGGGTGCGATCGCAACGCTCAATGATATCCGCCATGCGCGTCGGTTTGCCCTCGTCAGCAGCCATGGCCTCGATAAAGAGGCGTTGCGGACTGCGCAGCCCGTAATACAGAGGTGCGTCAACCGCTTCGTAGAACTCGGAGACGGCATCCGCATGGCCATCCTCGACATCGCACCTTTCAATGACCTGCGAGCCACGCCGGACAGCAGACCGCCACATGTAATATCCCACCAGCTGAACCATATAGGGATGCCCCATACTCTTGTGTGCCGCAAGGTCCGCCGTCTCCGCGTCAACGTAAAGACCAGCGTCTTTGACCGTCTGGATATACGAATCGCGCACCTTGGGCAAAGATATCGCCCCCAACGTACGCTGCTGGGCACGCCGCAAAAACGTCACGCTCGGCTCTTCAAGCAAGTCATCAACCATACTGGGCAAGCCGGCAAAAACCAGCGCAAGACCGCGCTGGTCGCTATCGGGCAAGCCCGTGGCATCCTGGTCTCCGAGCACCTGCTGATAGAGAACGGCAAGAGCCGCCAGTTCCTCGATAGACGCCGATTGCGCCTCGTCGATCGCAAACAGTATGCCCTTGCCTGGACCGAGCTTCTTGAGGCGCTCGTTGACCAGCCCTCGCAACGTCTCGCCCTTTGCTCGCGCCGCCTCGACCGACATCCGGCCAAACGACGGACCGAACTCCATTGACGTCACAACGGGTTTATTCGAGCGAAGCGCGTCGGCCAAGCGGTCGCATAAGCCAAGCGAAGCGGAATCGGAGACAACCGCCCATCCGCGCTCACTAGCCAAACGCTGCAGCTCCCGCAAGAGAACCGTTTTGCCACAGCCGCGGTTTCCCGTAATGAGCATGAGCCTGCCCGGCGCTCCAGCGCCGTTGTCGAGTCCTTCCTCAAAATCTTCGATGACCGACTCGCGGCCGATGAGTATCGGGGGCCGCCTGCCGGCAGTGGGCTTAAAGGGATTTGGATTCATGTCGGCCTCCTCGGATTGGCAAACCCTGGCAATAGTTATACCAACTTGTACCGAGTTATACCAACTGAATCTGACAAAGGGACTGACCATTTGTCACGCTGGCACCAAAACCAATTTGTCAAGGACTAGAGGACCAGAAAACCTACCATTTCTACCCCGTCCCCTAATGGCACATGTGGCCGAAAAAGGCGGCGTCTGCTGCTCGCCAGGGGCGGAAGGTGGAGGGATCGACCTTTACGTGCGCCGCGGCGGGTACGTCGTACCATTTGACCGTATAACCGGCACCGTGAGAGCAAAAGACCGAATCAGGCGTGTTGGGCAGATCGGCCTCGGGCTCATAGGCGGCAGTCTCGCTTACACGCTCGGCATCATGGCAAGCCGCATAACCGGCGAACTCCAGGTACAGATGACCGCGGCCGCTTGTGTAGGCAGCTACCTCCAGGGCATAGTCCTGCACCTCGAATGCCGGCACGCGACCCACAAGCTTCGCCCGGTCCCCCGCCATCGTCGGCGGCTCGTACTCGGCACCCATGCGCGTGGCATCTGAAAGCGCCCGGCCCACGCACTCCCCCGGCACCTCGAGCTCAAAGCGATACCACGGCTCCAGCAGCACCGCCGCGCCGGCCTCACGCGCCTGCATCAAACCCTGGCGAATCGCGCGGTACGTGGCCTGGCGAAAATCGCCGCCCTCGGTGTGTTTGGCATGCGCGCGGCCACCCGTGAGCGTAATGCGCACATCGGTGATGGGCGAGCCGGTCAGCGCGCCCAGATGATCGCGCTCCATAGCGTTGGTGAGCGCCAAACGCTGCCAGTTAAGATCGAGCTCGTCGGTCGAGGTCACGGTGCCAAACTGCACGCCCGAGCCCGCCGACAACGGCTCCAAGCGCAGATGTACCTCGGCATAGTGGCGCAGCGGCTCAAAGTGGCCCACGCCCTCGACCGGCTGCGAAATGGTCTCCTTATAGAGGATGCCGCCGGGCTCAAACGCAACCGAAAGGCCAAAACGATCGGCCAGCACGCGCTGCACGACCTCGAGCTGCACCGCTCCCATGAGCTGCAGATGTATTTGTTCAAGATGCGTGTTCCAGCTTACGCCGAGCATGGGATCTTCGTCCGCCAACTCAGTCAGCGCTTTGAACACCGCGTGGACATCGTGTTCGCCCGGAAGCACCGTATAGGTGAGGACCGGCGCAATGACGGGCGTATCGCCCGCGGGCTCCGCGCCCAGGGCATCACCCGGGCGAACGTGCGCAAGACCCGTCACGGTGCAGATGCCGCCAGCGGCAACTTCCTGGGCAAGCTCGTATTTCTCGCCGTTATAGATGCGCACCTGGTCGATCTTTTGCTCCCACGCCTCGGCGCCGGAACGTCCGTTAATCAGCTGTTTGGCATGCAGCGTGCCGCCGGTCACTTTAACCCATGCCAAGCGCTCGCCGCGATCCCCGCGGCTCACACGGTAGACGCGCGCGGCAAACTCCGGGTGCCATGCCCGTTCACGCATCAGTGCGCATATACCATCCAGCAGCTCGTCCACGCCCTGGTCCTTGAGCGCCGAGCCGGCAAAGCAGGGAAAGAGCTTACGCTCGGCAACCATGCGCGACAGCGTCGCGACGGAAAGCCCGCCCGCCTCAAGAAACTCCTCGAGCGCTTCTTCGTCTAACGCGGCAGCGTCCTCCTGAACGGCCCCGCCCGCCAGCAGCTCGCCGGCATCCAGACAGCCTTCGGAAAGACGCTGCCCAAGCTGGGCCAGCAACGCATCGCGACCAGGGTTCTCAAGATCGATCTTGTTGATAAAAATGAACGTAGGTATGTCATAGCGCGCAAGCAGGCGCCACAGGGTTTCGGTATGCCCCTGCACGCCGTCGTTGGCGCCCACAACCAAAATCGCGTAGTCGAGTGCGCGCAGCGTGCGCTCCGCCTCGGCAGAAAAATCGACATGTCCCGGCGCATCCACGAGCATGACGTGAGTATCGCCATGGTCGAGCACAGCCTGCGACGAGAAGATCGTAATACCGCGCTCGCGCTCAATCTCGTTCGTATCCAGATGCGAATCGCCATTGTCCACGCGGCCGCGCTTGCGGATGCGACCCGCGTTGAACAGCATGGCCTCGGCCAACGTGGTCTTGCCGGCATCGACATGCGCCAAGATTCCAACGACCGCTTGCTTCGACATGGCTCTCCTCTTATTGCAAGCCCGTCGCACGCGGCAACGGGCGTTCACGCTCCACACTGGATGATACAATTTACGGGCCGGCGGGCGAAGCGGGCCCTATCCCCCGACCAAGCTCATCGCCCTGCGTTGCCGCGCGGCGATTTTCGTAGGTTCGCGCCTTGCGAAAGCCGGCTTGCAAATCAGCGCAGCGAACGAAAATGGCCCCACCCGGGACCATTTTCGTTCGTGCGAATTGTTGACACGTGCCCCTACTCTTACGCCTCACGCAGCCAGTCGAACGCAACACGCGGCGTGCCGTCCGACACATACACGACGCCGGCACGCTCGAACCCCGCCTTAATACTCGCGCCCTGCATGGGCAGGTTGTCCTGATGCGTGTCGATGCGCAGGTGATCGGCACGCTCCTTGGCAAAGGCAAACATCGCAGCCGCGATACCGTGCACGGTGCCATCGGACGCCACACGGTGCAGCACGGCGTACGGAGTGTCGCTGCGCCATTGACCATCCTCAATTACGTCATAGCACTCGTCCGGGCCCGGCAAAAAGGCAAACGTCGCCACCACGCGGCCATCGACTTCGCACACATAGCTGCCACCGGCGGCGATATCGGCAGCCAGTTGCTCGGCAGAAGGCGTGCCCTCGGGCCATTGCGTGGCGTTGCCATGCGCGCGCATAAAGGCGCGGGCAGCGTCGTAGATAGCCATGACGGCGGGAATGTCGGTATCGAGGGTTTTTCTGATCATCACGCGGCGGCCTCACGTTTATTGGTATCACTTCAATTGAGCAATGATACCAGCGTTTGAAGAGGGGCGCGAAGCAGATGGGAAGCAAAAAGCGAGCCGCTTGGTCAAAAGCCAAAAGCGAGTTTTTGGGCGCTGCCACCGGCGGCGATATGAGCGACCTGTTTGCGCGCGAAGACGAGCGCCGCGACGCCCTGAACGCCGAGCGCAATGAAGCCTGGCGCTACAAGTCGTGCGAACGCAAAAACCGTTACGACACGCGCGCCGAGGCCGAGGCCGTTATGGCCGACTGCGAAAACCGCGGGCGGCGCGGCTTAGCCTGCTACAAATGCGAATACTGCGGCGGCTGGCACCTGACGTCGCACCCTTGGAAATAGACCCCACATCGGCACGGCACTGACGGAGCGCCAACCATCGCACGCAAGCTACGGGCGCGGCGGCACCAAAACATCGTAGCGAACGGCCTTGCCCGCAAGTTGATAGCTCGGCTTAACGCCGGCAAGCAGTGGCCCCTTCACCGGTCGCTTGATAACCACCTTGCGCGGATGCACCGCAAGCGCAGCTTCGACCAGCGTCTCCTCATCGGCGCACGGCTGTTCCAGATGATGCAAGAGTTGGAACTTCTTTTTAACCGCCGCGCTCTTGGTGCGCCCGGGAAACATGGGGTCCAGATACACCACGTCGGGAGCGGCGAGCTCGCTCTGCCCGATCAGCTCAGCTGTATGGCAAAGGCCGGCAATACTGTCCTCGCCCGCATGTAAGCGCATGCGCGCCACGGCTGTCGCAAGCGCCGGATCATCTGCCGCGCGATCCAAGGCATCCTTGAGGAGCGCCGCGATCACGCAATCCTGCTCATACAGATCGACGGTAAAGCCCGCGGCCGCCAGCAGCAGCGAATCCTCGCCAAAGCCTGCCGTGGCATCAATCGCCCATGGGCACTCGACGCCTTTTACGCGCGCAGCCTTTACCAGCAGCTCTTGCTGCAGACGGCCTTGCTTGAGTCGTGGCAGCATGCGGGTAAAATCGGCACGCAGCCCCATCGTACCGTCGGTGAGTGTGAGGCCCTCGGACTTCCCGGTCAGCTCAAGTCCCGCGGCCCGAGCAACAGAAAAGGGATCGACGACGCCCATGGGTACTCCTTAGCAAGCAAAACGAATACGCGAGCGCCGTTCATGACGACACCCAACCGTCCGCTATTGTCCCACATGCGACATGGCCCACAGCATCCCAATGCAAAGCACCGCCATCAATCCCGTGCACACGGCAGCGATCACAGAATCACCCATGTGCCTTCCCAACGACCGCGGCTCACGCACTTGCCCTGCTCCGTACATCATGGCTTCTCCTTCGGTCCAGCTCTTACCATGGCCCCATCATCGCAGCGCCGCGCATACGCTGCCATCGATTTGACTTACGCCCAGCTTTCCTTTTTGAAAGGTTGAACCGTGCAGGCAAGAGACGGGTTGATTTCCGATCTCAGCCGAACACATTGAGCAAATAGGCCGTTCCCGCAGTT
>UQRW01000010.1 GCA_900543515.1 uncultured Collinsella sp. | reverse complement strand
AACTGCGGGAACGGCCTATTTGCTCAATGTGTTCGGCTGAGATCGGAAATCAACCAGAAAGAAGAACATATGCTTTCGCGTCGTCGTTTTCTGCAACTTGTCGCGTCTTCAATTGTCGCCTTAGCCGCACGTCCGAAAGAGGTTTTTGCTTCGACGGGCAATATTGATGGTGAGCAGATACAATTTACTTCTGAAATTGCGCAAGAGCTTGCCGATAAATATATAAAGGGACTCCTCGGCTATTCGTATACGCCTTCTGACCCTATTCCTTTTGTAGATGTTGATGGGTCCCCGCTTGGTTACATTGTTCCGGTTGTGACATCCAATAGAGCCGCGGGCTATTTGGTTTTAGATGCTTCAGATGATGAAATACTTACGGGATATCGTTTTGGAGACGGCTTAGTCAGCCCTATGGATCGGGGAGGAGATCTTGGTGTCGAGTCTTATTCGTTCAATAACCCAGTCGTAATGATCAATCCATTCGAATTCGGCGTGCAATCTTTGGACGGTTCAATAACAACAAATTGCGGAAGAACAATCCCGGCTGTTTCCATAGAAGGACGGCCTGTCGTTTTATCGAATAAACCTTCAAGCTGGAACGATGTTGTAATTTACGCAACTCAAATGCAGGATTACACAGTATCTGGATTTCGTTCCATTTCTCAGTTTATGTCATATGATGAAAGCGAGATTAAGAGGCTTACCGCCCACTATGCTTGTATGGTGACAGCTTTTTCGAACGTTGCGGAACTGTATGGCATTGCCAATTTATATAGCGACCCTTCGCAATATATGCAGATATGGAATTACACCAATACCCATGCTCTTTCCGATGAAGAACAGACTGTTCCCGGCGTTGTTTTGGGTGGAACGCCGATATCAACCTGTGCAACGGGGTTTACAAATTACTGCGCAAGCAGAGGAAGTACTCTTATCGCCCGCACTGTCTCCTCTCCGGCTATCGCGAGCATTCAAAATGAGATTAACTCTAATAGACCGAATGTTTTACATGCGAGTTTGTACAACGGATCAGCCCATTCTGTAACAGCGGAGGCTTACGCCACACTTACTGGTAAGAAAACTGGAGAGACAAGGCAGATGATTGGCATAGCGGACGGCTGGAATTCATCTTTATCCTTCCTGAAGTATGATCAGAGCTATTATGCGTGGACTTATGGAACGACTTTTTCGAAGTAGGGCGATTCGTCTAGCTCTGTCTTTGGTGCTGATGGCTTCATTGGTGGGCTGTTCAACAAAGGAAGAGATATCGCGCGGAGGTTCCGGAGAAGTGACTGCGACAGACTCAGGTTCATTAGAAATAGCTGGCGGGCATGCCGATGTGATGTTACAAGGAAAAGGCGTGCTTAGGTCGATTGATGCTGAAGACGCTGTCTGCTCAATAGAGGATTTGAAGACAGGTGAAACTGCATCGTACCGAGTTTCAGATAATGCTGCGAATATGATTGAGTCGATACCGACTGGAGCGCAGGTTTCTTTTAGATACTTTGCTCCGCAACTTGAGGATGAGCTTGCTTCTCTGGTGTCTATATGCTCCGATGACAACTAAAAGGCCTGAATTCAAACGGCCTCGGATGGTCAATTGGCTATCCGAGGCCGTTTTTTACTCGACCGGGGCTTCGACCTTGTCGATGGCCCAGGCGGCTCCGAGACCGCCGGTGGTGTTGCGGCGGATGCGCACGGTAACCTCGCGGCGCTCGCCGGCCTGCGTGTAGCACAGGGGGAAGTTTGCGCGGTTTCGCGCGGCCTCGATGGTACCGCGCTCGCGGGCGATCCAGTAGTACTCGCCGACAATGCCGAGCGTGTCGGCGCCGTAGGGGAGATAGGTCGACAACTGGTGCAGAAGCGGGCCGGGGCAGAAGACCTCGGTTGCGAAATCGACGGGGAAGTCCTCAGGGATGGCGGGCGCTGCGGGTGCGGGGGTTGGGGCCGCTGCGGGTACCGAAGCCGGTGCCGGTGCGGGAACTTGGTCGCAAGTAGAGGTGGGCACGGATTCGATGACGGGTGCGGGCTCAGGCACCGGTTCCGGCTTAACTGCGGAATCTGCGGGCTTCACGGTGACGGGCGCGTCTACAGCTGCAGTTTCAAACTCAACCTGCATCGCGCTCTCATTCTCGACGCTCGACTTTGCTTCGATGGGCGTGGATGCCATAGTGGTGATGCCGGCGTTGGCGTTCTCGGGGTCATAGACGACCGTGAGCGAGATGGCGGGCTGCGGCGTCTCGGGCTTCGGCGTCGACTCGGTAGCGTCTTGATCGGCGGGCTGATCGTCCTCGGCCTCGTCGCTAAAGACATCACTGTTTTGGAACGAAGGCGTCTCGGGTTGGTTAGCGACTTCTTCGGTTGTCGACTTGGGAGTCTCGTTGAGCTCCGCAGTGGCTTCCTGCTCGGATATGACTTCGGGATCGGTCGATGCGGCGATTTCGGTTCCTGCTGTTACCTCAATAGCGGCTTCGATCTCTGTCTCGGGCTCGGGTTCCGGCACGGCTTCAACCATGACTTCGGACTCGGGACGCTTAACGTGCTTGGGACGCACGGCCTTGAGGTCCTTCTCACCGCGCTTTTTCTTTTTGTAGGACTGCTTGGCGCCCTTGGCAGCCTTGGGCTTGTCCTCGCCCTTGGCAAGGGCGGCATCCCAGGCCTCGTTGGCGATGACGGTGGCATACAGGCGGCCGCCCTTAAAGACGGTCAGCTTAATGCAGTCGTTGAGCTCCTCGAGCAGCTCGCGCGTGGACTCGAAGCCCAGGTCATAAGCGGTCATGTCGCCGGCGGCGAGCGCCTCCTCGACCTGTGTCATAAACGTTTGCTTGCCGCATCCGATTGCATCGCGTAGCAGGCGATACAGATAGATGTGGTTGCCCAGCGATAGCGTGGGCCTAACTATTGTCTTGCTCATGGCAAATCTCCTCTTTACACATGTAAAGCATCTTACCATCGCATAGCGTTCGCCATGGCGGCGCCCAAGGCAAACGGGCGCGAACCGCTTTCGATTCGCGCCCGTTGTATAGGTCGGTTATCTATGAGAGGCAAATGTGCTTAGTTGCCCGATGCCGTGCCTTGGCTCGAGTTGTCAGATGCCGTGCCGGACGCGGTTCCGCTCGAGCTGTTCGAGCTGTTGGTGTTGTTGCTGTCTGCTGTGCCCGTTCCCGAAGTGGTGTCGCTCGTCTGGCCGCCCGTGCTCGGCTGCGAACCGCCAGTCGTTTGGCTTGAGTCGGTCGTGCCGGACGGCGTGCTGCTGTTGGCCGTAGAGGAATCGGTGCCCTGCGATTGCTTTTGGGTGTTCGAGGACGAATTGGCAGAGGTAGAACTGTCTTGCGTATCGTCCGTCTGCGCCTGCTGATCCTGCGACTGGGTGTTGCCATTTGCATCGCTCTCGGTCGTGCGCGACGAAAGGATTGGCTCGGGTCGCTCGCCCAGGCCCTCACCGGCGGTGGTGATAAGGATGGCGCCGGCGCAAGCGATGACCGCGACGATGGCGATGGCGATCGAGAAGACGATGACCTTCTTTTGCGTCTGGCTGCGCTCTGCCGCGGCCTTGGCGCGCAGGCTGTTAGGGGCGACGCGCGCCGTGGTCGCGCGTCCCGCAACCTGGCGCATTTCCTGCGTGGTCGCGGCGCCACCTAGGTGCTCCTCGGCATTAAACTCAACGGGCTCATAGGCGCCGGCAGGGTAGTCGACGGCGGTGTGCGTACCTTTGAGGGCTTCGGCGCTGGCAGAGATAAAGTGGCGGTAGACCTGCGAGGACACAACGGTGATGACCGAGCTCACGGCGGCACCAATTACTGAACCGGCGATACCGATCTTGGAAGCAAGCGCCACGCTCGTGGCGGCAGCTGCGGCGCCGGCGATGATCTGGGGAATGGAAATGTCGTCGAACAGACCCTTTTTGGGCGCGATGGCCATGGTCTGTCCGATGGAATGGTTCTCGTGCACGCCGTTGTTGAGCGATGCCGGCGTCATGACGCGCGTGCGCGGCGCGTCGGTGTACTTGGTTGTCATACGGGGTCCTCCCGGTGTAAATCTGCTTCGTTTCGTGTAGCCATCAGGGTACCCACCAGATGTGAATCGTACGTGACATTTAACAGATACCATCAACTCATCAATTGCTCACCAAGTTGGTGGGATGCGGTTACACCCGGCGGTTGAACTACAATAGGACTTGCTAATTGTTGTGAATGGCGTCTACGCACGGGAGCATTCTTATGAATCTTCACCTTTCTCAGTCTGATGGCTTTTTGCGTGTGGCGGCGGCGTCGCCGCAGATTCGCGTGGCCGATGTCGAGGGCAATGCCGAGGTTGCGCTGGCGGCTGTTCGCGATGCTGCCGGGCGTGGCGTTCGCGCGTTGGTGTTGCCCGAGCTTAATCTGACTGGCTATACCGCGGCCGATCTGTTCCATAACCGCACGCTGCTGCATGCCTGCGAGGCTGCTCTGGTGCATATCCTCGACGAGACTCGTGAGTTGCCGATTGTCTTTACCATCGGGCTTCCCGTTGCAGTTGCCGAGAATATCTACAACTGCGCCGCCGTGTGCTGCGCGGGCGAGCTTTTGGGCCTCACGGCCAAGAAGTATCTGCCCAACTATGGCGAGTTCTATGAGCGCCGTTGGTTTGCTCCGGCGCCCGCAGATCCCGTGTGGGTTGAATTTGCCGGTCAGGGTCCGGTCCCGCTGGGTTCGGGGCTTGTCTACCACTGCTGTGATGGGGGCGCCGAGGACCTGGTACTGGGCGTTGAGGTCTGTGAGGACCTGTGGGTGCCGGCACCCCCTTCGACCGAGATGGCGCTTGCCGGTGCGACGGTGATCCTCAACCCGTCCGCCTCGGACGAGATTATTGGTAAGGCAGACTATCGCCGCAGCCTCATTTCCAACCAGAGCGCGCGCCTGTATTGCGCCTATGCCTACGCGGACGCGAGTGAGGGCGAGTCCACGACCGACATGGTCTTTGCGGGCGAGAACCTCGTCTACGAAAACGGCTCCAAGCTCGCCGCGACCAAACTGCTTACCTGCGATATGGCCATCGCCGACGTTGACCTTGACCGCCTGGTTGCCGAGCGCCGTCGCTCGACGACGTGGACGCGCACCGACGATGCGCCGGAGACCACGACCGTTGAGTTTTCGTTTGAGGGCGTGCTGGCCGAAGAACCTGTCCTGCGCGATGCCTGCAATATCGACCGCGTTTTCCCACGCGCGCCCTTTGTGCCGGCCGACCACGGCGACTTGGCCGAGCGCTGCGAGACCATCCTCGACCTGCAGACTGCGGGCCTCAAGACCCGCCTCGCCCATACGGGTACCAAGGCTGCGGTCATCGGCCTTTCGGGCGGCTTGGACTCCACGCTGGCACTGCTTGTGACCGTGCGTGCCTTCGATGCGCTGGGGCTGCCGCGCACGGGTATCACGGCGGTCTCCATGCCAGGTTTTGGCACGACGCACCGCACTAAGTCCAATGCCGAGTCGCTCGCTCGTGACTTGGGTGTGAGCTTCCGCGAGGTTTCGATCCATGCGGCTGTGGAGCAGCACTTCAAGGACATTGAGCACGATCCGGCCGTCCAAGACGTGACCTACGAGAACAGCCAGGCCCGCGAGCGTACGCAGATCCTGATGGATCTGGCCAACCAGGCTGGCGGTTTTGTCATTGGCACGGGCGACCTGTCGGAGCTGGCGCTCGGCTGGGCTACCTATAACGGCGACCACATGAGCATGTACGCCGTCAACGCGAGCGTGCCCAAGACGCTTGTGCGCCATCTGGTGCGCTATGCCGCCGATGTCTTTGGCGGGCGTATTGCCGAGGTCTTGCTCGATATCCTCGATACGCCGGTGTCCCCCGAGCTTCTGCCGCCCACGGGCGACGGCGAGATTGCGCAGAGGACCGAGGATTTGGTGGGCCCGTACGAGCTGCACGACTACTTCCTCTACTACCTGCTACGTTTTGGCTTTGAGCCGGGCAAGATCTACCACATGGCGCTCAAGAGCTTTGAGGGCGTCTACGATGTCAAGACCGTCCACACGTGGCTACGTACGTTCTACCGTCGCTTCTTTGCCCAGCAGTTTAAGCGCAGCTGCCTGCCCGATGGTCCCAAGGTGGGTTCGGTGACGCTCAGCCCGCGCGGCGATTGGCGTATGCCGAGTGACGCTAGCTCGCGTCTGTGGCTTGCGCAGATCGACGCGCTCAATCCAGTTGACTAAGGTTGGCTAAATTGAACCAATACGGGGGTTGCAAGCGTTACACTTTTGCAATCTGATGGCCCGTATCGCGCGTCGCTCTTGTCGGAGCGCCGCGTTTTTTATATCGAAAGGTGGCACCATGCAGGCATCGCAGCGTCTCGACCGCTTTGGCGCGGAGGTCTTCGCCTCGCTCAACAACAAGCTTCTCGCGCTGAAGGCTCAGGGCAAGACCATTTACAACATGAGCGTGGGCACGCCCGATTTTAAGCCGTACGACCATGTGGTCGAGGCGCTCACGCAGGCAGCCCAAGATCCCGAGATGTGGAAGTATGCCCTGCGCGACCTGCCCGAACTCAAGCAAGCCGTGTGCGATTACTATGAGCGCCGCTTTGGCGTTTCGGGCATTACGCCGTCTATGGTGCAGTCGTGCAACGGCACGCAGGAGGGCGTGGGCCATTTGGGCCTGGCCCTGCTCGATCCGGGTGACACCATTCTGGTTCCCGATCCGTGCTACCCGGTCTTTGAGGCGGGTGCCAAGATCGCCGATGCCAAGCTCGAATACTATCCGCTGGTTGCCGAGCATAATTACCTGCCCTATGTGGCGGGTATCGATCCCGAGGTGGCCGATCGTGCCAAGTATATGATCGTGTCGCTGCCTGCGAACCCGGTGGGCTCGGTGGGCACACCCGAGGTCTACGAGGAGATTATCGCTTTCGCCCGCGAGCATGATCTGCTCATCGTTCACGACAACGCGTACTCCGACATCGTGTTTGACGGCGAGCCCGGCGGCAGCTTCTTGCAGTATCCCGGTGCGCTTGAGGTGGGCGTGGAGTTTTTCTCGCTTTCCAAGTCGTTTAACGTCACCGGTGCCCGCATCGGCTTTTTGGTCGGTCGCGAGGATGTTGTCTCTGCCTTTGCCAAGCTGCGCAGCCAGATCGACTTTGGTATGTTCTTCCCGATTCAGAAGGCCGCCATCGCGTGCCTTAATGGCCCGCGCGATGAGGTCGAGGCGCAGCGTCTGAAGTACCAGGAACGCCGCGATGCCCTGTGCGACGGTCTTGAGGACCTGGGCTGGGAGCGTCCCAACGCGCATGGCTCTATGTTTGTGTGGGCCAAGCTTCCCGGTGGTCGCACCGATTCCATGGCGTTTTGCGAGGAGCTTATGGAGAAGGCCGGCGTTGTGGTGACGCCGGGCGCGAGCTTTGGCCCTTCGGGCGAGGGGCACGTGCGTATGGCACTGGTCCTGCCGCCCGATCAGATCGCTTTGGCTGTCGAGGCCATTCGCGAGGCGGGCCTGTATTAGAAACCTATTTCGACTCGTCAATAGCTCGAAACCGATTTCGTGCAGTTATTTTACGAATTCTGCAAACAATTTCGGTAAACGGTCGATTTTTGGCTGCGAATAGGAGCATAATCAAAGTCCCGATTGGATGTATTGGGATTACGGCAAGCCGCTCGGGTCGTTCCCGGGCGGCTTGTTTGTGGAGAGAGATGGGAGTTTCTAATGGTTAACGAGAAGAAGGTCGCTATTGTCGGTTGCGGTTTCGTCGGTTCGTCTTCGGCGTTCGCTCTGATGCAGAGCGGTCTGTTCTCCGAGATGGTCCTCATCGACGTGGACAAGAACCGCGCCGAGGGTGAGGCTCTGGATATCGCGCACGGCATGACGTTTGCCGAGCCGATGAAGATCTACGCCGGCGATTATTCCGATGTCGCCGACGCCGCCATGATCGTCGTCACCGCTGGCGCTGCCCAGAAGCCCGGTGAGACCCGCCTGGACCTGGTCAACAAGAACGTCAACATCTTTAAGTCCATTATCCCCGAGATTAAGAAGTCCGGCTTCGACGGCATTCTGCTAATCGTCTCCAACCCGGTTGATGTTCTGACCTATGCTGCCATCAAGATGTCCGGCCTGCCCGAGGGCCATGTCATCGGCTCCGGCACCGTGCTCGACACTGGCCGTCTGCAGCAGATGCTTGGTGCCCACGTCGAGGTTGACCCGCGCGACGTTCAGGCCTATGTCATGGGTGAGCACGGCGACTCCGAGTTTGTCGCTTGGTCCAGCGCTCAGGTTGCTGGCGTTCCGCTGAACACCTTCTGCGAGCTTCACGGTCATCTGGAGCACGAGGCTGCCGAGAAGCGTATCGCCGAGGACGTCAAGAACTCCGCCTACACCATCATCGAGAAGAAGCACGCCACCTACTACGGCGTCGCCATGGCCGTCAAGCGCATCTGCACCGCTGTCATGCGCGATGAGCAGACCGTTCTGCCCGTTTCCTCGCTCATGGTGGGCGAGTATGGCCTGTCCGATCTGGCTATCTCCATGCCGACGGTCGTTGGCCGCGACGGCGTCGTCTGCCGCGTCCCCGTGCCGCTGAACGATGACGAGCAGCATGAGCTCACCGCCTCCGCCAAGGCCCTCAAGGACATCATCGACAGCGTCGACTTCTCCTGCTAAATCAAGCTCGCTAGAGCGAAAAGCTACAATGAAGGCGTCCGGGTCCACACGGCCCGGGCGCCTTTTTGGTGCAAAGTAACCTGACCCCAATGCACCATAGTTGATGGGAGGGCCATGTCGGATTCGCCTAATTTTTTGACCTATGCCCAGACAGCGTTTGATCCGTTTGAGGAACGGCCGTTCTGCGCGGTGGATAGCCTGGTCTTTGCGTGGTTGTCCTATTTGCGTTTGCCGGGTGATATGGCGGAGCTGACGAACTGGCAGGGCCTAGACGTACGCGAGCTGCTGCGCGCCGAGTGCTACCAAGACATGATTGGCGACCTGTGGGATCCGGAGGGGAGTCGTGCCCTGTTGGAGGCTGTGGCAGCAAGCCCTCGCTACCGTGGCGTTCGTGTTTGCGGCTATCGTAGCGTGAGTGATGCCGAGACAACGGAGCAGTTTGCGGCCATGACGTTCCGATTTCCGGCGGGGTTTAGCTATCTTGCCTTCCGGGGGACCGACAGCACGATTGTGGGCTGGAAAGAGGACTTTAACATGGCGTTCCGGTGTCCTGTGCCGGCCCAGGAATCCGCGGCGCGTTATGTAGACGAGGCGGCGGATGCGATTGACGGGCCGCTTTTGTGCGGAGGTCATTCCAAGGGTGGAAACCTTGCGGTGTACGGTGCGGCGATGTGCCCCGATGTCGCCCGTGAGCGAATCGAACGGGCGTATTCCCATGATGGTCCGGGCTTCGTCGAGGAGTTTCTGAGCGGCAACGCCTTCGCCGATCTATCCGGTCGAATCGACAAGACGCTACCTCGGTCGTCGATCTTTGGCATGATGTTCGAGACACAGGAGGACTATGCCATCGTTGAGAGCACCGAGTTCAGCCTGCTTCAGCATAATCCCTTTAGCTGGGTGGTTGATGGTCGCGACTTCGTGTACTGTGAGCGCCTGTCCGCCGGTGCTCGATACGTTGATGGCTCCATTCGCGAGATGCTGCTTGCGGTGTCGCCTAACGAGCGCGAGCGTTTTGTAGATGCGTTGTTCTCCGTGCTTGAGGCTACGGGTGCTGAGCGGTTTGCGGATATCGCTGGGAATCTGCGCGAGAGCCTGCCCGTGATGCTCCAGGCTGCGCAAGGCTTTGACAAGGATACGCGACGCTTTGTCTCGCAGACTATCGTTGCGATTCTTAAGTGTGCGCTTCTGCCCAAACGTCCCCAGATCGACATGCCCGCTGCCGGCAAGAGCTTGGCAGAACAGCTCGAGGCTTGGCAGTCCGAGCTCCTGCGCTAACCATTGGTGCAAAGCAACCTGTCCCCGATGCACCAATCTTCGATGCGCCTGGGGCGGGATCGACCGCTATACTGGTTCGTGCCGAAATCGATCTAGAACGGAATGCCGTATATGAAAATCAATCACGCGATTCTGCATATCCTGGACTTTGACTCTGCCGTCAACGTTATGAGCCAGCGCGAGCTCGATATCGAGAGCCGCACCGTGCGTAATTTCGTAACCACGCACCTGCGGCGCGCTCGTACCTCGGCTGATAACAAGCGTGCCACGTTTGCCGAGAACTCCGCATTCGGCGGCGAGCTCAAGGGCTATTTCTTTGGTGAGCGTGAGTTCGTGGATCTGTCTCAGCAGATTGCGGAGTTCATCTCTTCCGAACTTACCAAGGCCGAGAAAGCCGAGTCCACTGACGTGCTTGTGGCGGACTTTGATGACGATGAGGATGCCCGCTGGTTTGCCGTGATGCTGCTGGGCTCCAAGCAGGCTTTTATGCACGAGGTGGGTCGCGAAGAGGGCGAGGTGCGCAACGACATTGCGCGCCACTACGCCATTCTGCCGAATCCCTCGCAAAAGGTGCCGAGCTATGCAATCGTGCGTGCAAGCACCATGGAGATCGGCTATGTGGATAAGAAGCGCAAGATTGCCGGCGAGGATCGCATGCTCATTCCCGATGGCCTGCTGCAGTGCGACACGGGGGTATCGGGCAAGGAGGTCATCGACACCGTGACGCGTGTGGTCGAGGAAGTCGCCGAGGAGCACGGTGCCAACACGGCTGTAGCACTCGCCAAGGTTAAGGCTGCTGTTGCCGAGAAAGTTGAGGATGACGAGGAACTGCCGCCTTGGGATATCGTCGATGAGGTCTTTGAGGACGAGCCGGTCATCAAAGAGAGCGTGCGCGCGGCACTGACTGAGGAGAAGGTGCCTGAGCGTGTGCCCGTGGAGCGCAAGCAGGTCGAACGCGCGGCGGTGCGCAACCACAAGATCCGTACCGACACGGGCATCGAGATCAGCTTCCCGGCCGAGATGGGTTCGAACTCTGAGTACATCGAGTTTGTCAACGAGCCCAACGGCCTCATCTCCATCGAGCTCAAGAACATCGGAAGTATTGAGAATCGATAAACTGCTCTTGGACGTTGCAAAAAACAAAGGCCGAAGCCTTTTGGGACTTCGGCCTTTTTTGTTTTCGGCTTGGTTGCTGACATTGCGCCGCAGGTTGAGCTCACGTCAGCGAAAACGCCCCTAAGCGAGCAAGGTGACGTGAAAGAGGAGGGAAGCGTACTTCGGTACGCGACCGACGATTGAACGTCAGATTGCCGCTTAGGGGCGTTTGCAGCGTCGAGCCGTTACGCGGTTTGTCAAAACCGCGTAACTATTAAAGTTGACGTAAGCCCTCTTCGAGGCCGGTCTTGCTGTCGGTCTTCTCGTCGCGCATCTTGATAACGCGGGCGGGGACACCGGCCACGACGGCGCCGGCGGGGACGTCCTCGACGCATACGGCACCGGCAGCCACGACGGCGCCCTTGCCCACGCGCACGCCCTCCAGGACCACGGCGTTGGCGCCGATCATGACATCATCCTCGATGATGACGGGCGTGGCGCTCGCGGGCTCAACGACACCTGCCAGTACGGTGCCGGCGCCGATGTGGCAGTTCTTGCCCACGGTTGCGCGGCCGCCCAGGACGGCGCCCATATCAATCATAGAGCCCTCGCCGATAACGGAGCCGATGTTGATGATGGCACCCATCATGATGACGGCGCGGTCGCCGATCTCGACGCGGTCGCGGATGATTGCGCCCGGCTCGATGCGGGCGTTGATGCCCTTAAGGTCGAGCATGGGGACGGCGGAGTTGCGGCAGTCATTCTCGACGTCGTAGTAGTCGATGGAGTCGGCATTGGCATCGAGGATGGCCTTGAGCTCGTCCCAGTCGCCAAAGACGGTCTTGCCACGACGGCCGCCGTAGACGTGCGCATCGCCCCAGGCAACCTTCATGCCGGGCTTCTCGCGCACATACAGTTTGACGGGCGTCTTTTTAGGCGCGGTGGCGATGTAATTGATGATCTCCTGTGCATCCATTTCGGCTGCGTTGCTCATTTGCTATCTCTCCTTTGGGTGGATTCGGTTGATACCCGGTTAGGCAAACATGACCTGGTCGAACGTATAGAAGCCGGGTTCGCGGGTGACGAGCTTCTGCGCGGCTGCCAAGGCGCCGTTGACAAAGATCTGACGGCTCGTGGCGCGGTGGGTGAGCGTGACCTCCTCGTCCTGGCCAAAGAAACTCACCTCGTGCACGCCGGCGACGGTGCCGCCGCGCAGCGAGTGCATACCGATCTCCTTGGGGTCACGCGCGCCGCACATGCCCTCGCGACCGTAGACAGGATGATAACCAGCCTCGGGCTCGGCCTCGACCACGGCGTCGAGTAGCAGCTTGGCGGTGCCGCTGGGGGCATCGACCTTTTGGTTATGGTGTGTCTCGACGATTTCGCAGTCAAAGCCGGGCAGTTCGCGCGTGGCCTGTGCAACCAGATGGCGCAGGGCGGCGATGCCGATAGAGTAGTTGCCCGAGTGCATGACACGGGCATTCTGGCCCAGCTCGCGCAGGCGGTCCATCTGCTCAGGCGAATAGCCCGTGGTGCCGGAAACGAGTGCGGCGCCCGTGCGCTCGACATAGGCGACGACGGCATCGAAGGTCACGACGTTCGAGAAGTCGATGATGACGTCGGCTGCCGGGGCGCTCTCGAGATCGGACAGATCAAAACCGATCTGGGCGACGATATCAAAAACGGGCTGCCCGGCGGCGTCGACAATGCCTTCGGCGGTAGTGCGGATGAGCGAGCCCATGCGGCCCGTTCCCATAATGACGGTCTTAATCAAGTAGACCAGCTCCCTTCAGAGCATCGGTAAGTGCGGCTCGCGTGTCGTCTGCCATGGGGCACAGCGGCATACGGTAGTTTGCCTCGATCATGCCCATCTGGGCGAGCGCTTCCTTGACGGGGATGGGGTTGACCTCGCTAAAGAGGGCGTTGATGAGCGGCTGGCCGGCAATCTGGATATCGCGGGCGCGCGCTACGTCGCCGTCCAGATAAGCGCGGCACATGTCGTGTGCAAGCTGCGGCTGCACGTCGGCCCACACGCTGATGGTGCCCGAAGCGCCCAGGCTCATGAGCGGCACTGTGAGTGCATCCTCGCCCGAGTACATGCGGAAATCGTCGGACAGCAGGTGGGCGATCTTGGCCGCGTAGGCGACGTTGCCCGAGGCCTCCTTGATGCCCATGATGTTGGGGTGCGCGGCTAGGCGCTCTACGTTGCGCTCGCTGATACCGCAGCCGCAGCGGCCGGGGATGTTGTACAGGATGCAGGGGATGTCAACGGCATCGGCGACGGTCTTAAAGTGCTGATAGATACCCTCTTCGTTGGACTTGTTGTAGTAGGGGGTAATGAGCAGCAGGCCGTCGGCTCCCAAGCCCTGGTAAGTAAGCGACTTGGTGAGCATGGTCTGCGTGGAGTTGGAGCCTGAGCCGGCGATGACGGGGACGCGTCCTGCAACATGCTTGACCACGGCGGCGACGACGGAGTTGTCCTCGTCATCGGTCATCGTGGCGCTCTCGCCGGTGGTGCCCAGGGTGAGAATGGCGTCGGTGCTATTTTGCAAGTGGAAATCGATAAGGCGCTCGAGCGCGTCAAAGTCGACACTGCCGTCCTTTTTAAACGGCGTAACCAGGGCGACGATTGAGCCCTCGAGATTGCGGATGTCCATGTTCTTCTCCTTCGCCTCCGCGATCTGGATGCGTTTGTTCCATTGAGCTGCGACTGCCAGGCGCTCGTCTTGGGCGCGACGGCGGGCGCTTTCGGCGCGCGACTTGGCCAGCAGCTCTCGGCCGCACGGCAGCACGTCGAGCGTGGAAAAGTAATCGCCCGGGCGCTCGGCGCGGCGGATGAGGTCGGCCGCGCCATCGGGGCGCAGCAGGACCTCGGCGGAGCGCAGACGTCCGTTGTAGTTGTAGCCCATGGAGTAGCCATGCGCACCGGTATCGTGGATTACAAGCAGGTCACCCATGTCGATATGCGGCAGCTCGCGGTCGATGGCGAACTTATCGTTGTTCTCGCACAGATTGCCCGTGATGTCATAGGTGTTCGTGACGGGCGCCGTGGCCTTGTCGGCGCCGCCCGGCTGACCCATCACCGTAATGTGGTGGTAGGCGCCATACATGGCAGGGCGAATCAAATCGACGGCGCTTGCATCGACACCGATATAGTCCTTGTAGATCTGCTTCTCGTGGATAGCCTTGGTGACCAGACAGCCGTAGGGGCCCATCATAAAGCGGCCCATCTCAGTGCAGATGGCCACATCGCCCATGCCGGCGGGAACCAGGATCTCGTCGTATGCCGCGTGTACTCCCTCGCCGATGGCGCGAATGTCGTTGGCCTGCTGCTCGGGCAGGTAGGGGATGCCGACGCCGCCGGACAGATTGATGAAGGCGACGTGTGCGCCGGTCTCGCGCTCCAGGCGTGCGGCAAGCTCAAAGAGGATACGCGCGAGCTTGGGGTAGTAGTCGTTGGTGACAGTGTTGCTGGCAAGGAATGCGTGGATGCCAAAGTCCTCGGCGCCCTTGGCCTTGAGCATGCGGAAGGCCTCGAAGAGCTGCTCGGTGGTCATGCCATATTTGGAGTCGCCCGGGTTGTCCATGATGCCGTTGGAGAGCTGGAACAGGCCGCCTGGATTAAAGCGGCAGCTGACCGTCTTGGGGATGGGCCCCGCAACGCGCTCAAAGAACCCGATGTGGCTGATGTCGTCAAAGTTGACGATGGCACCCAGCTTGTCGGCGAGCTCAAAGTCGGCAGCCGGTGTGTCGTTGGACGAGAACATGATGTCGTGTCCCGTGATACCCAGTGAGCGGGCGATCATGAGCTCGGTATAGCTCGAGCAATCGCAGCCGCAGCCGTATTCGTTGAGAATGGAGATGAGCGCCGGGTTGGGGTTGGCCTTGACGGCAAAGTATTCCTTAAAGCCCGGGTTCCATGCAAAGGCGTCGCGCACTTCTTGCATGTTGCGGCGGATGCCCGCCTCGTCGTATAGATGAAACGGCGTGGGGAACTGCTCGACGATATGCTCGAGTGTCTCCTTGTCCACAAACGGCTGCTTGGCCGCATATGCCTCGTTGGGGGTCAATGCCATGTCCCGTAAACCTCGCTATCCAGACGGCGCCATCTGCGCATCGAATCCGCATAGCGTGGACCCAATGTCCGGATAGCGCTCCCGCATTGCTGCAGACAGTCCTGTGGGTGTTTCCCACAGGCCCACCAGGTTGTTCGTGCCCGAAAAGCCCAGTTCGGCGGGTTTCGCCTCCCCACGGGGTCAAAGCCTGCCGGCTCGCCCGCGGTTCTTCGTGCCCGCGCCTCTATCAAGTGGTAACGACCCTACCACGTTGCACTTTACCAAACAAGAGTATTCGTATATAACGTTTAAAAAATGCAGGGATATGCTGGAAACATGTGCGCCACAATCCTGTATCACAATAAGTTGCAACAGATGTGCCTCACGAAGGGATCCTCTATGACCGAGCTCCAAGAACTCCGTCGCTATCGCCGCGATCTCCATCGCATTCCGGAGCTCGATTTCGATCTTCCGCAAACCATTGCCTATATCGAGGGCGTGCTGGCACCGCTCACCTGCGAAGTGACCCATCCGTGCCCCAGCTGCGTCTGTGCTTTCTTCGACGCCGGCGTTGATGCCGCGCATGCCACGGCGATTCGCGCCGATATGGATGCGCTGCCCATCGCGGAAGCGACGGGAGCGGCCTTTGCCTCAACCCATCCCGGCAAGATGCACGCTTGCGGACATGACGGACACATGGCCATGGCGCTTGCCGCCGCGACGTATGTCGACCGTACGATTCGCGAGCATCCGGGCGCCATTAGGCGCAATGTTCTCTTTGTGTTCCAGCCGGCCGAGGAAACGACCGGTGGTGCCAAGACGGTATGCGAGAGCGGTGTGTTCGAGCGCTATGGGGCCGACCGCATTTTTGGCTTCCATGTGTGGCCCGATCTGCCCGCCGGCACGTTGGCGAGCTGCTCCGGTCCGTTGCTGGCGCGTTCGAGTGAGACACACATTCATATTCATGGGACGAGCATCCATATTGCTAAGACCTATGGCGTTCCGGTCGAGGAGTCGCACGATGCGGCGCTGGCGGCTGCCAAGTTCTTGGTTGCCGAGCGCGAACTGATGGATGAGCTGGGTGCCGATGAGCCCTGCATTGGCAAGTTCGGCCTGCTGCAGGCAGGCACCGTCTGCAATGCGGTGGCGGGGGAGGCCCATGTTGCCGGCAGCCTGCGTGTGTTTACAGACGACATGTTCGACCGGGCACGCGAGGGCGTGCGCCGCGTGCTGGACGATGCCTGCGCTGCAACGGGCTGCACGTACGATCTCGACTTTGCCGAGGGCTATCCGCCGGTCGACAACGACCCCGAGCTATTTGCCAGCGTCGCGCCTGCCTTGCCCGGGCTGCAGCTTATGGAGGAGCCGCTGTTAATTGCCGAGGATTTCGCGTTCTATCAGCGCCATTTGCCGGGCGTGTTTTTCCTGCTGGGCACGGGTATGCCAGAGGGCCAAGACAACCCGAGTGATTCGGATGGCTGCCCCGCCTATGCCACAAGCGCTCTGCATACCGATAGCATGCTCTTCGACGAGGAAATCCTACTCAAAGGCCTCGATGTCTATAAACGATTGCTTGTGATGGAGTGACGATGGAACGACGCCGACAGCCTGCCGTATATAGTCCGGGTGGATGCGGGTGCGGTTTGCTGCTGCTCCCGGTTATTGCTGTGAGCATTGGCGTGATGTTTGCGCTTGCTGGACTGGCGGCAGCGGCACTTGTGCTGTTGATTGTGGCCATCGGCGTGACGATTTGGCTGTGCCGTTCTCGCGAGCAACGTCGTGCCGACGGTAAGACCAATGTAGGATGGATTGCCTTTTTGGTCATCGCCTACCTGCTGAGCATCAGCTACCTGGCGTTCTTTGTCCTGTTGATGATCAGTGCTTTTACCGGGGAATCCGTCGCGGTGGTTTGATGCGCTGCCAGCAGACGGTCGCGCAAAGTGCGTTTGCTCGGCGTTTGGATAACTGCATTGGCCGTTTACCGCAACCTTAGCTCTCAGCTAATGAATTCAAGTTTAATCCTTCCTACGATGTGCTGTGTGCCGGCACGGTAGCCGGATCGTAGAAAGGATGCATAATGAAAAAGCTCGAAAACGAAGTGCTGCTGAGCCGTCGCACTGCACTTGGCGCATTCGCCACCGTCGCCTTGGGGACTGCCGGTCTTCTTGCCGGTTGTGATAGCGATAAGGCGACCGTCACCGAGGACGCTGGCGATGACGACAAGAAGGAAGAGGCGAAGAAGGAAGAGCAGTCTACGACTGACCTGGCGGTTGGTGCGACGGTGACCACGGCTTCCGGTCTTTCCGTCGTTGTCGATTCCGTCCAGCCCGGCCTCACAAATTATGACGGTTCGACCATGACGGGCATTCACGTCACGTACGTCAACAATGGCGATGAGGGCGCAGATTACAACATCTACGACTGGAAGGGCGAGGACGCCAACGGCGCTCAGCAGAATCAGGGTTACTACAGCGAGGGCTCCGATGAGCTGCAGTCTGGTACCCTTTCCGCCGGTGGCTCCGTGGCGGGCAATATCTACTTTGATGGCGATATCAAGAAGGCACTGTATTTTGCCAACATGTTTGATAAGTCTGCCACTGCAAGCTGGGTGCTGGCCTAGCATGTCGCTACCGTTGCGCCGTATGGGAGGTGAAGTCGTATGCCCGATAAAAAGCTGACTGACGAGTTACTCAATGAGCTTCTCGACGCGCCAAACATCGATGGCTATATCAAAGAACACGACTTTGCCGCCCCGTCGCTTTCGGACTACCTTAAGCAACTGCTGCAGGAAAAGGGCTTGGAGCGTTCGCGCGTGGTGCGTATGGCCGACCTCAACGAAACGTTTGGCTATCAGATTTTTACGGGTGCGCGCCACCCGAGTCGAAATAAAGTGCTGCAGATTGCATTCGCGATGGCGTTATCGATGAAGGAGACCAACCGCGCACTTACGGCTGCCGGGGCAAACGTCCTCAACTGCAAGGACCGTCGTGATGCGATTATCATCTTCTGCATCGATCGTGGCTGCAGCCTGCAAAAGGTCAATGAGGAGCTGTATCGCTTTGGCGAGGAGACGGTGAGTTAACGGCTGACTGTTGGTGGCAGGGCCGTCCGCTATATTTCAAACGTGCAGGGCACGGGTGCTACAGGGCGTCTGTGCCCTGCGCTATGATGGACGCTATGGATACTCAGAACCCAACATATTCCGATGATGAGCTGACTGCCGCGCTCGCCGAGCACCTGGCGTCGTTTGACCGCGATGACAGCTATCGCGTGGAACGTGTGCTAAAGCGCTCGGACGTTGAGACAACCGAACTCGTGTGCTTTGAGGGTTCTGGTGGTGGCTCGCTCGGCCCCTTTGTCCGCAAACGCATCGATGCTTCGGCCCAGATTGGCGGGGCATATGAGCGCCTGTTTGCGGCCCAGCGTGCCGGACGGCGTTTTGAGCACCTGCCCCGGATTGTCGATTGCCGCCGTGTGGGCGACGAACTTGACGTGGTGATGGAATACATTGAAGGCGAGACGCTCGAGGCCTTGGTGGGGCGCTTGGGTGCGACGCCCGATTATGCGCGCGGGTTGTTTCCGGCCCTGTGTGATGCGGTGGCAGAGCTCCATGCTGGATTTGGCGAGGTGGGAAAAGCGCCGGCTCCGATTATCCATCGCGACCTTAAACCTTCGAACATCATCGTGTCGGGTGTGAGATATGCCGCCGATGCCGGCATGACCTTCTCGTCGCTGGTGATTATTGACCTGGGAATCGCGCGCGCTTGGCGCGAAGGCGCCGATGCCGATACCGTCAAGTTTGGCACACGGCCCTACGCGCCACCCGAGCAGTATGGGTTTGGGCAGACGAGCGTGCGAAGCGATGTGTACGCGCTGGGCGCCCTGCTGTTCTTCTGCTTGACGGGGCTCGATCCAAAACCGGGGCTCGACATGCGCGAACAATGCGAGATGCGCGGCGTTCCCGCTCCACTGGCCGATGTCATTTGCATGGCGATGGCGCTCGACCCGGTCAAGCGTTTTGCGAGCGCGGGGGCGTTGGGACGGGCGACGCGCGCGGCATATGACCTGAGTTGCCCTGTGCGGCCTCCTGCGCCTGCGCCTCTCTGCACCCCGGCCTCAGAGACGGTATTAACGCCCCAAGGGCCCCAGGGCTCCGCAGGGCTTCCTAAGCCTGCCGCCTCCGCCGCACTCGGTCTGCTTTCTCGCATTCCGGAGCCTCTGGGGCGCATTTGGAATACGCTTGTCTGCCTCTCGCTGCTTGTATTCTTTGCCGGAAGCCACTTTGCTGTCTTTCACCCCACCGGAGCAAACCAAAGCTATCCGACCTGGCTTCTTATAATCGAGTACTTTTTCTTTGTCGATGGCCTTATGGTGCTTATGCATTTTGCGCTGCTCGACAAGCGTCGCCTTCGTCGGCGATTCGCGCTGCTCGACAGCTATCGCGGCAAGAAGCTCGCGAAGCTCTGGCTCAAGGCATTGGGCGTGCTGCTCCTATGCATGATCGTCATAGTTGCGGTTGCCAATGCGACCGGTGTCGTTGACACCTCCACTGCCTAAAAGAAAAGGGCCCGTCGGGGCCCTTTACAGTTGCGCTTAGATGCGGTTCATCTGAGCGGCGACCTTGTTGTACCAGTCCTGCCATGTGGGCGGGCAGTACTTTTTGGCCGCTGCAGGGGTAAGGGTGGAGCCGTAGTTGGCGCCCAGATAGGCAACATGAGCGGAGATGCCCTCGCTCCAGCTGCCAAAGCTGCGCCAACCGCCGCCACGAGCGCTCCAGCCCCAGGCGTTGTAGGAATTGGCGCAATAAGTGCCCTTGGTGCTCTCGATGCAGGCGATGGCGGGGGACCAACGGGGGTCGACACCGGTATTCCAAGCGGCGACGGCAAAGTTATAGCCCTGGCCTGCCATGGGGGACCCGGCAAGATAATTATCGATGCGGCTCGTCCACTCATTAATGAACGAATCGTAATCGGAATTACCGGTATTGGCGTTGTTCACCGTGGTGTCGATGGTGGTGTTGGTGTTGGTGGCCTGACTGCTGGAATTGCTGCCGCTTACGCCCTCGCCCGAGAGCTTCTCGGCGGCAGCGGCCTTATCGGCCTCAAGCTTGGCGAGCTCGGCGGCATTTTCCTGCTCGGCTTTTGCCTGCGCCTCGCTGCGGAGCTGCTGGGCCTGCGCCAGCGAATCCTCGGCGTTTTTCTGTTCTGCCTCAAGCTGGGACTTGGCCTGCTGGAGCTCGGCCTTGTTCTGCTCGAGTTCGGTTTGCATGTTGTTGAGCTCTTCGATCTCATCGACGCTCGAGCTCGTGATCTGGTTGGTGTATTTGCAGGTGGTGATGAACTCACCCAGGCTCTGCGCGTTGACCAGGAAGCTCACGATGGGATTGGTGCCCTTCTGGTACTTGTACAGATCGCGCATGGCGGAGCTTGCCTTGGCCTGCTGCTCGGGAAGCTTGGCCTCGATTTCCTCGATGCTCGCCTCATTGGAGTCGATCTGCTTTTGCAGGTCGTCGAGTTTGGTGCGGGCATCGTTGTAGGCGCTCGTGGCGGCTTCGATTTTTTGCTGCGCGGCGGAAAGCTGATCCTGCGTTGCCTGCGAGGCGGCATATGCCGCAACGGGGGAGAGCATCGGCGTGGCAGTCAGTGCGACAGCGAGTGCGGCGCTCGTGATGATACGAGCTGGCTTCGACGCGATGAGCGCTGCGACGCGATGATTCGAATGCTGCATCCAATCCCTCTGCAATCAATCGTAGGTTATGGTTCGAACGGTATTCTACTACTGCTTTCGACCTCAACTTGAACCTTAAAGGTTCCAAAGGGTCAAGTTAAACTTGAGGCTTTGGCTTTGACCTGCAGTTATAGTGAATTGTTGAGAAACCATAGAGTTCAACTTTAACGTTACGGAACTCGGTCTGATCGCAGATTCACGCCTTAAGGGCTACTCCAACATGGGGTTTTGCACCTATAGGGTTCCCTCGCGGCGAGCCTGCTCAATTTCTTCGAGCGCCTCGGCTGGGGTGAAAGAACATGCGCCGTTGCCGAGCTTGACTGTCTGGATATCGTCTCCGACATGCACCTCTCCGCCTCGAAGCACCACACCGAAAATGCCCTCGTGGGGAAAGATGCGGTCGCCGGCGAGATGGTAGATAGCGCAGCGGGTGTGGCAGACTTTGCCGATCTGGCTGATCTCGACCAGAACGTCGTTGCCGATCTTGAGCTGTGTGCCCAGGGGGAGCGAAAGCAGGTTGATACCTTGTGTGGTGAAGTTCTCCCCAAAGTCGCCTTCGTGCACATCGAGCCCGCGATGCTGGGCAGTCTGGATTGATTCTGCGGCCAAAAACGAGACTTGGCGGTGCCAGTGCCCGGCGTGTGCATCGGAAGCGAGGCCAAACTGCTCAATGACGGTGTCGTGCCCATCGGAGACGGGTGACTTGCGTGTGCCTTTGTGCGCCGACGTGTTGATCGAAACGATGCGGGCGGGTCCTTCGTAGGCGTTGCTGGCGGTGCGTAGGGGAGCGGTCGTTTGAGAACGTTCCGCTAGCTCGCGTTTTGCAGCGTCAAGGATGGGGTTGTCGGTCAGATGTTCTTGGGGCACGCGTGCGCCTTTCGCTTATGAGATTGACAATATGTTGAATCCTACAACAACGGTAGGTTCATTGCCCGTTGTCGTACAGCGGTGAGGGCCGTCTTTGCTCGAGTCTGATCCTCCGATTGCCATAGATACGGTGGAGCTTTGGGCGCCGGCGGCTTGGCACGCTAGAATAAATCAGTTGCGCAAAGACCGCCCGTTGTGTGGGCAGTTCATGATAGGAAGTTTCCATGGCATTGCAATTTACAGAGCGCGAGTTCATTCCCGTGCTGCTTGGTGGCGACATCAACGCCTATTCGGTGGCGCGCGCCTTCTACGAGGAGTACCAGGTCAAGAGTCTGGTCTTTGGCAAGTATCAGACGGGTCCCGCGTACCGCAGCCAGATTATCGACTACACGCCCAACGTGGATATCGACACCATGCCCGTGATGCTCAAAACCGTCAACGGCATTGCCCAAGCGCATGCCGACAAGACTATTGTCCTTGTGGGCTGCGGCGACAACTATGTCGCTCTCGTGGCTCAAGCCAAGGATGCTCATGAGCTGGCGGATAACATCGTCGCTCCCTACGCGCCCTACAGCATGCTCGAGCAGTGCCAGAAGAAGGAGATCTTCTACGAGCTGTGCGAGAAGCATGGCGTGCCCTATCCGCACACGTTTACCTTTACCAAGGCGATGCTCAATGCCCAGGGTGAGGCGCCTGCCGAAGTGCTCGACCAGATTGATTTTCCTTACCCGATGATTCTGAAGCCTTCTGACGGCATCATGTGGTGGCAGCATGAGTTCGAGGGCCAGAAGAAGGCCTATGAGATTGCCGACCGCGCCGAGCTGGAACAGGTCATTCGCGACTCGTATGCCAGCGGCTACACCGACGACCTGATCTTGCAGGATCGCGTGCCCGGCAACGACGAGTACATGCGCGTGCTCACCAGCTATTCCGACCGCAACGGTAAGGTCCGCATGATGTGCCTGGGCCATGTGCTACTCGAGGAGCATCAGCCCCACGGTGTCGGCAACCATGCCTGTATCATTACCGAGCCCAACGACGAGCTCATGGGCGGCGTGCGTAAGTTGCTCGAGGACCTTCACTTTGTGGGCTATTCCAACTTTGACGTAAAGTACGACGAGCGCGACGGCTCGTTTAAGTTCTTCGATTTCAACACGCGCCAGGGCCGCAGCAACTACTACGTTACCAACAGCGGCTTTAACGTTGCCAAGTATGTGGTGGACGAGTATGTGTTCAACCGTCCGTTTGAGCCGGAGTTTGTGACGGCTCAGGACGAGGCCCTGTGGATGGTCGTCCCCATGGGCGTCGTCGACAAGTACGTCAAGGATCCCGAGCTGCGCGCTAAGGTGCATCGCCTGGACAAGGAAGGCAAGGGCGCCGACCCTTCGTTTATGAAGGGCGACTTTGTCTTTAACCGCTGGCTGCGCATGTGGCACACCAAGCTGCGCCACTTTAAGCTGTTCAAGACGTATTACAAGTAGATGAGCGCGGCGCCCGTCCGGTTTGCATCGGGCGGGCGCGGGTATGATACGCGCAATTGCGCAAGCGTCACCAAGGAGGCGGCGATGGAAAAGCTGGGAGTTATCGGCGGCATGGGCGCCGAGGCCACGTCGTATTACTACGACCAGGTGGTGCGTCATACGGCTGCTGCCTGCGATCAGGAACATATCGACATGGTGGTACTCTCCAAGTCGACCATGCCCGACCGCACGCTGGCCATTAAGACCGGCGAGCATGCCAAACTGCTGGCGACCATGAAAGAGTGCGCCCAGGCACTCGAGTCGCTGGGCTGTGCACACATTGCCATTCCCTGCAACACGTCACACTACTTCTATGACCAGATCCAGTCGTTTACGAAGGTGCCGATTATCCACATGCCGCGTGAGTCGGTGCGCTATGCTCTGGCCGGTGCGGTGATGGGGGAGTGTGAGTTCGACCCCAACCTGAGTATGCCGGCCGAGCCGGTGCATAAGATCGGCATCATGGGCACCGATGGCACCGTGGGCGCGGGCGTCTACGGCCGCGAATGTAAGGCTGCGGGTGTTGAGGTCGTCTATCCCAGCGAGAAACGTCAGAACGATGTGATGTCGCTTATCTACGATGATGTGAAGGCCGGACGTGAGCCCGATATGGATAAGTTCGACCGCGTGATGTGGGAGTTCGCCCGTAGCGGCTGCGACCGCGTCATTCTGGCCTGCACCGAGCTCTCGGTGTTGCAAAAGTACCGAGAGATGCCCGAGATCACCCTCGACGCCATGGATGTCCTGGTGCGCGAATCCATCATCCGTAGCGGCGCTCCCTACCGCCTCTAGCTTCCGACCTGTCAAAAAGGGACAGGTTAATTTTGGTAGGTTTTATCTGGTGAAACAGTAAGGCCTCGGCTCGTTTGGTGCGAGCCGAGGCCTTTTGCGTTGGGCGGTTGCTGTCGGTGGTGAACTAGAACAGGAAGCCGATGGCGATGAGGGCGATGCTGACGATGAGCACGGCGATGTCCAGACCCTTGATGGGGTAGCGCTTGTACGAGCTGGCGCGCGTACGCAGATAGAAGCCGCGCTGTTCTGCCGCCAAGGCTGTGGCATCGGTCTTGCCCACGCTCGAGATGAGCAGTGGCACGCACAGTGGCAGCATGAGCTTAAGCTTCTTGATGGGGTTCTTGGTGTCGTACTCGACGCCGCGTGCGGTCTGCGCCTCCATGATGGCGTTCATCTCCTGACCAAACACCGGCACAAAGCGCAGCGCCGTGGTAAAGGTGAAGGCATAGCGATACGGTACGTGCAGCACCTCGACGCAGGCGTTGGCAAGGTCGTTGAGCTTGGTCACCATGAGCATGAGGATGAGTGGTAACGCCACACCCAGTAGGCGCAGACAGGCCTTCGATCCTGTGATGAGGCCCGTGTCGGTGATAAAGCCCCACACCACGTTGCCATCGCGCATAAAGGCCAGCTGGAGCACCAGCATGATAAGCGCGAGCGGGATCAGCAACTTGAGCAGCGAGAACAGACGGTCGACGACGCCGGCATAGGCGCCCAGCGCAAGGGTGAGTGCCAAAAAGCCCAGCAGCGCCACGTAGGTGTCGGACAAGAAGATGCCGACGATGATGGCGGCGGCGAGGCCCAGTTTGACGACGGGGTTCAGGCGATGCAGTAGCGTATCGCCCGGCATGTAGTCGATGACGTTAACCACGGTGGACCATCTCCTTGGTAATTCGAACGACATCGGTGACCTCGCTCACCTGCGCAAAAGCGGGCGAGACGGAAGATGCCAGACGGCGCGAGAGTTCAATAACCTGGGGAGGCTCCACGTAGGCACGCCGCATGAGATCGATGTTCGAGAATAGCTCGTGCGTGCGGCCGCGGTCGAGGATGCGACCGTCGGCCATCACCACGATGCGCTCGGCAAAATCCGAGACGACTTCCATATCGTGGCAGACCATGATAACGGCGCAACCACGCTCGGCCATGGTGCGCACCGTTTCCATGACGGTCATGCACTCGCGGTAATCAAGGCCGCTCGTGGGCTCGTCGAGCACGACGATCTTGGGCTCTACGACCACGACAGAGGCGAGTGCCACCATCTGGCGCTGACCGCGCGAAAGCGAGAAAGGCGCCTCATCGGCAGGCAGGCCAAAGCGGTCGATGACGAGCTGGGCGCGACGCAGTGCCTCGGCACGGTCGATGCCGGCAAGCTCCAGGCCAAAAGCCACCTCGTCGAGTACGGTGTCCTTGCAGATCTGGCGGTCGGGGTTTTGGAAGAGGGTTGCGACTTCGCGGGCGATGCGGCTCGTGGGAACGGCTGCGGTATCCAGTCCCGTGACGCGCACGCTGCCCGAGGCGGGCTTAAGCAGGCCTGTGAGCAGCTTGGTGAGCGTGGTCTTGCCGGCACCGTTCTGGCCGACGATGCCCACGAGCTCGCCGGGATAGAGGGTCAGGTTGAGGTCGTGGACGGCGGCGCCGCCATTGGGATAGGCAAACTCGACATGGTCGAAGGTGAGTACGGGTTCGGCGTCCTTGGCATGCGGACGCAGCGACGGTGCATGCGGGGAACCGGTGGGCGTCTGGGCTTCGATGGCCGCGTGTGCGGGGTCGACGATGCCCGAAATCAGGCGCTCGGCCTCATCGACATCCAAGCAAGGGGTACCGCTTACCAGGCCATCGGCCTCGAGGCTATTGAAGATGCGCGTGACGCGAGGGCAGTCGACGCCGATGGCACGGAGCTCGTCGGTATGCGCGAAGACCTCGTGTGGCTCGCCCTGCAGCGCGATTTCGCCATGGTTGAGCACGAGCACGCGGTTGCAGTACTCCGAAAGCAGGGCGACCTTTTGCTCAACGACGACGATGGTGATGCCGAGTGCACGGTTGGCCTCACGCAGGGTCTCGAAAACCAGCGTGGAGCTGGCGGGGTCGAGTGCCGCGGTGGGCTCGTCGAGAACCAAGACGCGCGGACGCATGGCGAGAATGGCGGCGATGGCCACTTTTTGCTTCTGTCCGCCCGAGAGGGTGGCGATCTCGCGGTCGCGCAGGTCGCTGATGCCGACGGTCTCGAGCGTTTCGCTCACGCGCTGCTCGATCTGGTCGTGGGGAACGCCAAAGTTCTCGAGGCCAAAGAGCATCTCGTCCTCGACGACCGAAGCGACCATCTGCGTGTCGATATCCTGCAGCACACTGCCGACGATTTGCGACACGTCGGTGAGCGAGACCTCGCAGGTGTCGTGGCCGTCAACCATGACGGACCCAAAGAACGTGCCGGTGTAGTGGTGGGGCACGGCACCCGACAGGCAGGCGGTAAGCGTGGACTTGCCGGCGCCCGAGGGCCCGATGATGCCGATGAAATCTCCCTTGTTCACGCTGAGCGAAATGTGGCTGAGCGTCTGCTCGGTCTGCGTGCCATAGGAGAACGAGACATCGTCGACGTTGATGATCGTTTCCATGGATACCTTTCATAGTCATTGGGGACGTTCTTAAATGACCAGTCTTTTAAGAACGTCCCCAAAAGCTCGTTGTTTGGGACAGTCTTTGGTGGTGAAGCACGGAGACGGCTTTACGAGGGGCCCCAGGTTGGCGCGAAAGAGGAGCGAAGCGTACTTGGGTACGCGAGCGACGAATGAACGCCAAGATGGGGTGGCTCGTAAAGCCGAGCGGGTTAGTTGAGCCTAAGGGCCTTCTGGATGGGCAGGTAGAGGGCGCCGACCAGAATGGCGTTAAAGACGGCGGTCATGGCAACGACGGGCAGCATGGCGGCGGCGAGCTCGCCTACCACGCCGAGCATGGCCATCTTGATGACCATGAAGATGACGCCGGAGGCAAATGTGGTCAGGAAGGTTGCGACAATGGCGATGGCGGGCTTGATTTGACCGTTCTTGCCGGCGGCGTTGACGATGCCGGCCATGAGCATGGCGGCGATGCCCTCGGCGGCAAAATCGACGAACGGCGAAGTGGTGGTGATCTGGATCACGGCAGCCGAGATGAGGCCGATGACGAGCGCCTGGCCGATGTTGGGGCGAACGACCAGGATGGTGAGGCAGAAGGCCGAGATGATGAACTCGGGGCTGATCATGCCGCCCGAGATGCCCGAGATGGCCTTGCCGACGGTGAAGTTGAGGATGAAGCCGGCGGCGAGCAGGATGGCAAGCAGGACGAGGGCGCGGACATCGAGTTTGCCACGGTCGGCGGTCTGGACGGTGCGGGGCTGGGTGGCGGTGGTGTTCTGAGACATGGTGAAAATCCTTTTGGAATGGGAGTGCAAGAGAAAAGCGGAGGCGCGTGATGCGAATGCGATCGGGCTCGAGATAGAAAAAGGCCCCCGGTCGAAACCGGAGGCCTTCCAATCACCTAGAGCGCAAAAACAGGCGTGAGGGACTCACTGTCGACCGATCGTATTCGCATCACGCCACCACCAGTTGTTAAGAGACTTCATCGTGTTCTTCATGTCGGTGGCTCCTTTCGTGATGCCATGGCGCGGTCGCACCTAGTTGCTGTTGCGCTGCACTATAACACAGCAAAGTGTGTGCGGGGAAATCTTTTTTGAAAAGATTTCAGGCGGGTTTCCTATCGCTCAAAAGAACGGGCGGGTTGACCTGCGCCATCCCGCCCGCACCAGCGAGGGGCTACTCCTTATTGCGGCGATAGAGGAAGTAGCCGCCTGCGAAGATAACGGCAACACCGGCGACGGCGAATGCAGCCACCATACGGCCATCAAAACGATCACCGGTGGTGGGCAGGCCGCCCTTGGTGTTCGTCTTGTTAGTGGTTACCGTGGTCGTGGTGTCGGACTTGCCAGGCTTCTCAGGCTTGGCGGCCGGCTGCTCGGGCTTAGCGGGCTGCTCGGGCTTAGCGGGCTGCTCGGGAGTGCCAGGCTGCTCAGGAGTGCCGGGCTGATCCGGGGTGACCGGATCGGTGGCAAGAGCATCCTTGGCGTAGGTGATGGACACCTTGAGGCCGTTGGTCTCGGTGTTCAGGTCGCTTGGGGTAAAGGGCTGGTCGAAGTTTTCGGCCTTCTGATAGGCGCGCATCTCCTGGAGCAGTGCCTTGCACTTCTTGTAGGTGTTCTCGGTAGCAGCCTTGCCGGCCTTGTTGGCCAGGGCGGTGCGGCCCTCGGTGGTCGTCTCGGCCAGCATGGCGGCGTCAACTTCCTTGTTCTGCTCGATAAGCTCGTTCTGGAGCGCATCGAGGTAGGCACGGACGCTGACACCAAGGGTGTCAGGGTTCTCGAAGCAGAGCGAGCTGATGTCCATGAGGACGTAGTTGATTGAGTTCTCGGGCTCCTCGTTGTACACGACGTCAGTCTGGTTGCAGTGATCGAAGGAGACGGTCTGATCGCTGAAGTACGGACTGACCTCAGTTATCAGAGCGGAGTACAACGGGATGGCGACGGAGTACGCGGCGCGGGAGAGCATTTCCCACTGGATGGTAGCGACTTCGGGGTCATACCCGCGACGAATCTGGAAGAGGTTGATCTCGGTGTTGCGCTCGCTGCCGATGCAATAAACACCATCAGTGTTCGCGTTGAGGCCAGGGACGTTCTCGCCGCGGTTGCCAAAGGCACGAATCAGCTCAAAGGTGCTCCAGCCAGACTTGCCAGGCCTGAAGAACAGGGGCTGGATTTCGCTGACCATGGCTCCCTTTTGGTCAGGTTTTCCATCCTTCTTTACTGTGATAATGTCGTAATCTGTGCCTTCGGTCAGCTGACTACCAAAATAATCGCGGCCTTGCACATAGCGGGACCACTGGTTTACGCCGGAATCGGCGAGGCTTTCGCCATACGTTTGGGCGACATCGAATTTGCCGTCAGCGGAGTATTTGGCGAAGCCCTTCTCCACGGGCATGGACTCGATGCCCTCGGAGTGTAGGCAGTTCTCGGGGTCATCAAGGTCGACATCGTAGTTGAGGCTCCCGATATTAGGGTTGAGCGACGCGACGTCGTCAGCGAGCTTCATGGCGATCCACTGATGGGCGGAAAGTGTGGCGAACAGCCAGGTCTCGTTGTTGTCGGCGATGATGATCTGGTCGTTGGTGCAGACGCCTTGATCATCGATCAGTCTGCCGAGAAGCTCGACGCCCTCGCGGGCCGTGGCGCTCTCGCCCAGGATGATGCTGCCGTAACTGTACTCGCCCAGACCCACTTTCTCATCGATGCGGTCTGCTGCATCGGCCTCCTCGTTATAGGAAGTGCTTAGCGTGGCAGAGCAGGAGACGCCCTTCTCGTTGATTCCGGCCTCGGAATAGGCGTCGGTGCGACCCATCCAGTTGGAGGGGTGGTCGCGTACATAGCTGTAACGATAGGTAGGCTTGTTCGAAGTGTATTCAAAAGCAGATTCAATCGAGCTGTACTTAAAGCCAGGTTCGTGGGCAGGTTCGATGCCGTAGTGCTTAAGATAGCGCTTGCCAAAGTCCTCGGCGCGGCCGTAGTACGTATTGCCGTCGGCCGTATAGTTTTTGCCCATGTATATCTGCGTGCAGGCGAGCGCGGATGTCGGCATGGACATGATGGTTGCAGCTCCAAAGGCGAGGCCTATGCCTAGCTTCTTGAGCGCGTTGACGGGGTGAGTTTTCCTCATTTTCCCTCCCAGCGTGCGAAAGCCCTCTGTCGCCAGAGGGCTTCAGCCAATAAAGACACCCCATTAGCGTAACGAACTGGAAACAATATTCATCTATGAAAGACACTTACTCGATAAGCGTGATGAAATATGCGACGAGCGGTTAATTGTACTCAGTTTGTAGCTTTACTTTAATAAAGACGCCCTGTAATTACTGTAGCCGAATAAAGTAGCTGGGAATGCCTGAAATGAAAATCCCCTGCTGTTTGGCAAATGCATAAACAGCAGGGGAGACGATAATTGGATGAATATCATACCAATGTGGAATTACTTCTTCCGGCGGTGGATCACGTTGATCGCATAGCCGACGAGCATGGCCAAAACGATGATGATAAAGCCGAGCAGGGGATTGTCGTTCATAGGGTCCTCCTATTTTCCGAGCGGGGAGAATTCGTCGACGATGAGGTCGAGGCATTGCGGAAGCGCGCGGGCTCCAAAGACGCCCGAATTGCTGGAGATAATCTCGCCATCGAACTGCATGCCCAGCGACGGGGTGCAGGTGATCTTGGCTTCCTTGGTCTGGATGATCTTGAACTGCGGGCGCCCGAGTACCTTGCCGGCGGGGTCAAGCGCAGCGGTGATCACAGTAGGCAGCAGCTGCACGGTGCGCACGGGTTCGATGACCGCAATGTCGACCATGCCATCGTTCATGCGGCAGTCGGGGAACAGGTTGATGTCGTTTTGGATGACCGAGGTGTTGCCGGCCATGCAGCAGATGCCGTCGAGCTCCTCGACAATGCCGTCATGCTCAATCGTAAAGTGCGCTACCGTAGGGTTGGGCGTGGCGAGCGCAGAGAGGAAGTAGGCGATCTCGCCGATGTCGTTTTTGGTGGGGGCGGCCTTCATCATGATTTCGGCGTCGAAACCCGAGCCGGCGATGATGATGAAGCCGTGGCGCTTCTCGTTGCCGTTCTCGTCGAGCCAAAAGAGCTCGCCCATGTCGACTTTGACCGTGCGACCGGCACGGCAAGCCTTGGCAAGCGCCGCTGCCTCGGGGGCATTACCGATGTTGTTGAAGAACAGGCAGGCCGTACCGGAGGGGAAGACGAGCGTGGGGACACCGCATCCGCGCATCTGGTCGAGCACGTTGGAGACAGTGCCGTCGCCGCCCGAAACGACCACGCGGTCAAACTCGCGCACGTCTGCCACGGCGTCCTCGGGTTCCATGCCATCGCCGATAAAGCGCATCACGACCTCGTCGCCGCCCTGTGCAAGGGCGTGCGTGAATGCGAAGATTTCATCTGAGCTGGGGCCCGATGCCGGGTTGTGGATGATAAGGCAGCGCATACTTACGTTCCCGTTCTGTGACTAACCGAGTATAGTTGTAAGGCAATGCCGATATCCTACCCGTGTTTTTCGGGCCTAACCTTATTCGATGGGTTGATATGTACATTTCCACACATCAGGCTCTACTCGACTTTTGCCAGCGCGCCCGTGAGTTCGACGCGATTGCCGTCGATACCGAGTTTTTGCGCGAGCGCACGTTCCATCCGCGTCTGTGTTTGGTTCAGATTGCCACCCCTGCCGAGAGCGTAGCGGTCGATCCCCTGGTAATCGACGACCTATCGCCGCTGGCCGAGCTTATGGCCGACGAGAGCGTGACCAAGGTCTTTCACGCGTGCCCGCAGGATATGGAGGTCATGCTCCATACCGTAGGCGTGCTGCCGCGTCCGATTTTTGACACGCAGGTGGCCGCCGCCTTTTTGGGCGAGCGCCAGCAGATTTCGTATGGCGCGCTTGTTCAGACGTTCTGCGGTGTATCGCTGCCCAAGACCGAGTCGCTGACCGACTGGTCGCGCCGCCCGCTGACCGATAAACAGATCGAGTATGCGATCGATGACGTCAAGTACCTGATCGTCGCCTATACCGAGATGATGAGCCGCCTGCGCGAGCTGGGCCGTGTGGACTGGGTGCTCGACGAGCTGCGCCCGCTGGCTGACGAGTCGCACTATCGCGCCGATCGCCACGAGGCGTTCCGCAAGGTCAAACGCATCAATTCGTGCAGCCGTCACCAGTTGGGCATCGCGCGCGAGCTCGCCGCCTGGCGCGAGGACCGCGCCGAGCGCCGTAACATCCCGCGCAAGTGGGTCATGTCCGACGACACGCTGCTTGCGCTCGTTAAGCGCAATCCCGTGCGCGTTGAGGAGTTCCGTAGCATTCGCGGTACCGATCAGTTGGGTGAGCGCGATGTGGACGGCGCGCTCATGGCCATCAAGCGCGGCGCAAGCTGCCCGCACGATCGCCTGCCGCTCATGGTGCGCGGGCATCGCCAGATCTCTCCGGAGCTGGAGAGCGTGACGGATCTCATGTACGCGCTCATCCGCCTGGTTGCCGAGCGCTCGGGCGTGGCGACCTCGGTCATTGCCTCGCGCGATGACCTGGCCGACTATATTGACCACCCCGAGCAGAGCCCCCTGCGCGAAGGCTGGCGCTTTGAGCTTGTGGGCTCGCGCCTGGACGATCTGCTCTCCGGCAATATGGGACTCACCGTGAAGGACGGAAAGATTGAACTGTTATAGGGAAGCCTAGCCGGCTGAGTGGGTAAAATGCCTCCAACGTGTAACTCGATTCGGAGGAATTCGCATGCCCTATTACTATGGTTACGGCTTTGGTATCGACCCGCTGTACCTGCTGGTTGTTCTTGTTTGTACAGTGCTTGGCCTTGCTGCGCAGAGCTATATCAATTCGACGTACAAGACCTGGTCCAAGGTTCGCTCGGACGGCGACACGGGCGCCACGGTTGCTCGCCGCATGCTTGACGCCAACGGTTGCAATGCCGTGGGTATCAAGGGTGTCGCCGGTGAGCTCACCGACCATTACAACCCGCAGGATAACAACCTGTATCTGTCGGATGCCAACCGTTCGGGCGGTTCGGTCGCAAGCGTTGCCGTCGCCTGCCACGAGGCGGGCCATGCCGCCCAGCGTCAAAGCGGCTATGCCATGATGAAAGTACGTACCGCCCTCGTGCCGGTCGTCAACTTTACCCAGAACACCTGGACCATCGTGTTGCTCTTGGGCCTGTTTATGAACATTGCCGGGCTCACATCCCTCGCGTTGATCTTCTTCTCGTTTAGTGTACTGTTCCAACTCGTTACGCTGCCTGTCGAGATTGACGCCAGCCGACGCGCCGTGGCGTACATCGAGCAGTCGGGTATGAGTTCCAAGCAGGTCAACGGTGCCAAGAAGGTACTGACGGCCGCCGCGCTTACCTATGTTGCCGCTGCGCTCACCTCGATTATTCAGCTGCTCTATCTTATGGCTCGCTACAACAGAAACTCCAACCGATAAGAACTTGTACTGGAAGGCGCCGCGGGGATTTGTGTCCCCGCGGCGCTGTACTATGTGTTGGACTTAAATTTGCGCAGGGCCGGAGTCCATGTGCACGATGACGAAAGGAGGCTGCGTGGCGGGCTGGAATCTAACCGGCAATGCCGTTTCCGCCGAGTTTGACGGCTCGGACGAGCAGGAGCGCAAGGAGCTCAGCGTGAGCCAGGCGGTGGAGATCGCCGCTGGCGCGCTCGATGCCATTCCGCAGCTGAGCGTCCTGGGCGAGGTCACGGGCTTTCGTGGCCCCAATGCCCGAAGCGGCCACTGCTACTTCCAGATCAAGGACGACTCGGCTGCCGTCGATTGCATCATCTGGAAGGGTGCCTATCTTAAGCGCACCTTCGACTTGCGCGACGGTATGCAGGTGAGCTTTAAGGGCAGCTTCAATCTCTATAAGCCCACGGGCCGTATGAGCTTTGTCGCCCGTTCGTTCTCGCTGGCGGGGGAGGGTCTGCTGCGTCAGCAGGTGGCACAACTGGCCGAAAAGCTGCGTCGCGAGGGCCTGATGGACGAGGCGCGCAAACGTCGCATTCCGGTGTTTTGCTCACGCGTGGCGGTCGTCACCTCGCTTTCGGGCGCCGTGATCGACGACGTCAAGCGTACGCTGCGCCGTCGCAACCCACTTGTCGAGCTCGTTTGCGTGGGTGCCAAGGTCCAAGGCGAGGGCGCGCCGGCGGAGCTTATTGAGGGTCTGCGCCGCGCCGCTGCCATCACGCCCGCGCCCGATTGCATTTTGCTCGTGCGCGGCGGCGGTTCCTTCGAGGACCTCATGACCTTCAACGACGAGGACCTTGCCCGTGCGGTAGCGGCTTGCCCCGTGCCTGTGGTGACGGGCATTGGCCATGAGCCCGATACCTCGATCTGCGACATGGTGAGCGACCGTCGCGCTTCCACGCCCACGGCGGCGGCAGAATCCGTGGCACCGGCTATGACAGAGCTGGCGGATGTGCTCGAGACGCGCCGTCAGCGCCTAGGTGCTGCGATGGCTTCGATGATCGGGTCGGATCAGGTCGATCTGGAGATGCTCGATCAGCGTGGTCGGCGTGCCTGGGATACCTATACGGCGCGCTTGGGCGATGCGCTCGATGCGGCCGCGTGCCGCCCGTGCCTGAACGATCCAACGTTTATGGTCGAGCGTCGCGAGTCGGAGCTTGCCCTGACCGCTGACCGCCTGTCGGGCGCCATTGCGCGCTCGGTCGGGGTGTTCCGTTCGAACTATGAGCGCCTGCCCGAGCGCTTGGTCGCAAGCACCTCGGGGCTCGATGGCAAGCGCCATGCGCTCACGCTCGCGAGTTCCCGTCTGGAGCAACAGGGACGCACGATGTTGAGCAAACCCGCGTCCGACTTGGGTCGCGCAGCGGCCTCGCTCGATGCCCTGTCACCGCTCAAAGTGCTTGCCCGCGGCTACTCCATCGCATACAGCGATGGCGGCGTGGCTACGAGCGCTAAGACTTTTAAGCCCGGTGACGCCATCCGCGTGCGTATGGCGGATGGTAACGTGGCAGCAACCGTCGATACGGTTGAGTAGACCGCGTTTCATTGTGATAGACCTTTAGGAAAGGAAACAGATATGGCAGAGAAGACCCCGGTCGAGCAGCTTACGTACAAGCAGGCCTCGCAGGAGCTGGAGCTCATTATCCGCAGCCTGGAGTCGGGCGACATGGAGCTCGAGGAATCGCTCGAGAGCTACACCCGCGGCGTCGAGCTTCTTAAGAGCCTGCGTACCCGCCTGACTGATGCCGAGCAGAAGGTCTCGGTGCTCCTTAAGGACGTCGACGGCAACGACGTGCTCGCCGACGGCGAAGCCGCCAACACCGACGACAACCTCTCGTTCTAGCCATCCCGACCAAATATAATTACCTTGGTCTGTGAGAAAGGAACCAACTATGTGCGATTGCATCTTCTGCAAAATTGCCAACCACGAGATCCCCTCGACCGTTGTCTATGAGGACGACCAGGTCATCGCCTTCGACGACCTCAATCCCCAGGCGCCGGTCCATACGCTCGTGATCCCCAAGAAGCACTACAGTGACATTGCCGACAACGTACCTGCCGAGACCATGGGCGCCGTGGCTCACGCCATCCAGGAGGTCGCTAAGGCCAAGGGCTTGGAGGACGGTTTCCGCGTCATCTCCAACAAGGGCGTCAACGCCGGCCAGACCGTCATGCACTTCCACATGCACGTTCTCGGTGGCAAGAACCTGGGCGAGAACCTCATCTGAGGGCGCGTAGGCCGTCGACTTGGCTGCCTTTGGAGTAATCTATGCAGCTTTCTCAACTCGAATACCTTCAAGCTGTAGCGAACTATGGCGGCGTGCGCAAAGCAGCTCGCGCCGTTCACGTGAGTCCGCAGGCCGTTTCGTCGGCAATAAAAAAGTTGGAATCTGAGTATCAGATTGTTTTGCTCGACCGATCGGCGGGGGAGGCTGTTTTGTCTCCGGCGGGCAGAGAATTTGCGCGTCGTGCACGCGTGATCCTGGCGCAAGTCGACGATCTCAAAAAGTACGCTCAATCGGGGAACGGCGGCGTTTCGCCCGACGGTCACTTTCGTCTTTACGCCCCCTGTCTTCACGGGCGGGGGCGTCTTTTTTCCGAAAACTGGTACGACTCGTTTGAAAGCTCGCACCCTCAGATTCACCTTGATGTTTGGCATCAGCCAACGGCTACATGCTTTGAATCACTTGTGCTTGGCATTTCGGATGCGGCCATCTCATTTGAGGAACCAAGGGACAGTGTCCTCTCTTCGAAATACTTGGGTGAAAAGGAGCTCAAGGTTCTTTCGTGCCCAGCGGGTCATCAATCTGTGGGTGCTATGACCGTTCGTGAGTTACTGGGCGGCAGGTTAGCTGTTCCCATTAATTTGTCGCCCTGTCTCAATGCGATCAATCAATGCCCCGAAGCTCAGCTGGTTAATTTCCGCTTCCGCGACGTCGAATACGGAAACAGAGCGCAGGCTGAGTTTCTTCAAGCCGGGGGATTGATATTGGGTTTTTCTGGCTCTTCTCTCGCATCAGATGGGTCGGAAGTGAGCGAGTGCTCTATTGAAGGCTCGCATGACGTAGCCTTGACCATCTACTTTTGCTATCGACAAAATGCCTGGACCGATCGACACCAGACGGTATTTCTTCACCTATTGCGTCATCTTGCTTCGTGAGGCCATTTGGCCTCGTGTCGTCAAGTGAATGTTGACGCCTTGTAACACATGACTGACGGCTTTGCCCTCATGCTTTTCCAAGATTCCGATTTAGATTGTTGACTCTTGGAGGGCGGAGCATGAAAAACCGTACGGTTTTGCTTTATATGACGTTTGTTTTTCTGTCGAACTTCAGCACCATTTTGTATTTTCTGACGGTTTACCTTGAATTCGTCGGATTCTCGATGGTGGCGATTTCTAGCATGATGATTGCATATCAAGTGAGCAAGTTCATCCTTGAAGTTCCCACTGGCTATATTGCCGATAGGTTTGGACGAAAGACAAGTGGTCTCGTTGGCGTCGTGGGGATGCTTGGATACTACGCTGCCCTACTCCTCGTCCGTTCTCCTCTGCTTTTAATCGGCGCGTTTGCTCTCAAAGGTTTTGCCGCTGCATGTGTGAGCGGATCCATAGAAGCGATTTACATTGACAGCGTTTCTCAGGACCAGCTCGTAAGACTTAATGTCGTTGAGCGATTTGTTTTCTATGCCTCTTTTGCCATCTCCGCTTGCGTGGGCGGTTTCATTTCGTCTGTCGGTGCATATCTCATTGGTCTTTCGGCAGATATCATCGCAATGGTGTTGACGTTGGTTGTCGTTGTCTGCATTCCTGAGATGCGAAGAGGGGGCACTGCGGGGACACCTGAGCGTGGAATTAGCCCGAAGATGATCGGTGCCGCTATTGCGTGTAACGGCATTCTTCGTTCAGCGTTCATCATGGACTGTTCTCAAGCATTTGCTTTTGTCGCCCAGGAAGACTTTTTCTCACTGTTGCTTGCGGGTCGCGGAATGAATGCCGTCGCTTCGGGTGTGATCATTGCGGTCCAGCTCCTTGCCTCAGCCTCCATGGGGCTTATTGTGCCCAGTGTGATTGCTCATGTCGACAAGGGCCGTTTTGCGCGTATTTGCGGCATCATTCGCTTAGTATTGACAGCTTTGTTTCTGATCCCCCTTACTCCGGCTAATTTGCTGCCCGTGTTCTATGTGCTGCAGACGGTTGCGTACTCGTTGTTTGCCCCAATCAAATACTCAGTTTTCCAAAATGCTGCCGATTCTTCGATGCGCTGTTCACTGATTTCGGTTCAAAGCCAGATGGTGGCGGTGGGTGCCGTTCTTTTCTATCTGCTCAACGCTGTGTTGAGTAGCGTTGCAGGCATTCGAGTCGTATTGCTTGTTGCGCTCGGGATTTCTTCCTTGGTGTATATCCCCGCGCTCTTTCGTCTTACAAGTCAAAGGCCGTGAGTATTTGGACATCGATAACTTATATATCAACGCAATAAACCCGAGCGCGAGGGCGTTTGGGTTTATTATTGAAGCGTATGTAACCTGGCGGCGCCACACCGCCTGTTAGTAGGGAGACACATGAACGTTCTGGTCGTCAACGCAGGATCTTCGACCCTTAAGTATCAGGTCATCGATACCAAGTCCCACAAGGTGTCCGCAAAGGGCTCCTGCGAGCGCGTCTGCTTTACCGGCGGTACCTTCACCCACGCTGCTAACGGTTCCAAGAAGGTGACCGAGAACATCGAGTTCCCCGACCACAAGGTCGCCATCGAGGTCGTTCTGAAGGACCTCGAGGCCAACGGCGTCAAGATCGAGGGCATCGGCCACCGTATCGTTCAGGGCGGTTGGTACTTCGGCGATTCCTCCCTCGTCGACGAGGACGTCCTCGCCAAGATCCGCGAGGTCGCCCCGCTGGCGCCGCTGCACAACAACCCCGAGGCCAATGTTATCGAGTACTGTCTGGAGCAGTATCCCGACCTGCCCAACGTCACCGTCTACGACACCGCTTTCCACTTCAATATGCCCGAGGTCGCCAAGACTTACGCCCTGCCCAAGGACGTTTGCGACAAGCTGCACATTCGTAAGTACGGCGCCCACGGCACCAGCTACCGTTACATCTCCAAGAAGGTTGCCGAGATGACCAACGGCGAGGCTCGCAAGGTCGTCGTGTGCCATATCGGCTCCGGCGCTTCCCTGTGCGCCATCGAGGACGGCAAGTGCATGGACACCACCATGGGCCTCACCCCGCTCGACGGCGTCATGATGGGCACCCGCTGCGGTTCCATCGACCCGGCTACCGTGTGCTACCTGCAGCGCGAGGGCGGCTACACCTTCGACGAGGTTGACGAGATGATGAACAAGAAGTCCGGCCTTTTGGCTGTGACCGGCGGCAAGACCAACGACTGCCGCAACGTTGAGGAGCTCGCCGCTGCCGGCGACCCCGAGGCTCAGCTCGCCTTCGACATGTTCGTCTACAAGATTGCCGCCAAGGCCGCCGAGATGGCCACTTCCATGTGCGGCATGGACACCCTGGTCTTTACCGCCGGCATCGGCGAGCACGCTCCGGCTGTCCGCGCCGGCGTGGCCGATCGTCTGGCCTTTATGGGCGTCAAGATGGACCATGCCCGCAACGCTCTGCGTGGCGACGGCGCTTGGTGCCTGTCCGCCAAGGATTCCAAGGTCAAGATCTTCGTCATCCCCACGGATGAAGAGTTCATGATCGCTTCCGACGTCGAGCGCATCGTCAGCGGTAAGTAATTGCAAGAGGGGAGGGGCTGGACGACCGAGCGCCGTTCGGCCCCTCTTTTGTGCTCGTTGGGCGATATGCTTGATAGCTATTTATCAAGTTGTGATAACTTCTTATTAAAATGCGGCCGCCTTAAGGGGTCTGCGTCGACCGTATTGCACTGCAAAGGAGTCTCATGAACGTACTTGTTGTCAACGCCGGCAGCTCAAGCCTTAAATATCAGCTTTTGGATACCGATACCCGCGAGGTTTTCGCCAAGGGCAACTGCGAACGTATCGGTTCGGACATGGGCATCTTTGGCCACTCCGAGAACGGTGGCGCCAAGCAGACCGAGGAGGTCCCTTTCCCCGATCATCGCTCTGCTATCGCTCGTGTGCTCGAGGAACTCGAGAAGACCGACTTTACGATTGATGGCATTGGTCATCGTATCGTTCAGGGCGGCTGGCACTTCGATGATTCCGCAGTTGTTGACGACGAAGTTATGGCCAAGATTCTCGAGGTGGCCCCGCTCGCCCCGCTGCACAACTACGGCGAGGCCGCGGCGATTGAGTATTGCCGTGAGAAGTATCCGGAGCTGCCCAACGTGGCGGTCTTCGACACCTCGTTCCACATGACCATGCCCGAGGTTGCCTACACCTACGCGCTGCCCAAGGACGTTTGCGACAAGTACCACGTGCGCAAGTACGGCGCCCACGGCACGAGCCACCGCTATGAGTGGATGATGGCCAAGGAGATCCTGGGTTCGCGCTGCCACCGTCTGCTTTCGTGCCATTTGGGTAACGGTGCTTCGCTTGCTGCTATCGAGGACGGCGTGTGCCGCGACACCACGATGGGCCTCACGCCGCTTGACGGTCTGATGATGGGTACCCGTTGCGGTTCCATCGACCCGGCCACCGTGTGCTATCTTCAGCGCGAGGGCGGATACAGCTATCAGGAAGTCGATGACATGATGAACAAGCAGTCTGGTCTGCTTGCCATCTCGGGCATCTCCAACGACGCCCGCGACATCCGTACACGCGCCTCTGAGGGCGACGAGCGCTGCCTGCTCGCCTTCGATATGTTCGCCTACAAGGCCATGCAGCAGGCCGGCTCCATGATCGCTTCCATGGCGGGCGTGGACACCATCACCTTTACCGCCGGCATCGGCGAGAACGACTGGTCGATTCGCAAGGCCTTCTGCGACTGCTTTGAGTGGCTGGGCGTGCGCATCGACAACAACAAGAACCGCGAGGCCGTGGGCAATGGCCCGCAGGTCATCAGCGCCGCCGGTTCAGCCGTCACGGTCATGGTCATCCCCACCGACGAGGAATACATGATCGCCCACGACGTCGAGCGTCTGACCAAGAAAAACTAACGCGCGTATTTGCAAGTAAACGAAAGGCCTCCAGAGCAACAGCTCCGGAGGCCTTTTTGCTAGCAGGCAGAAATTCCAGTCCCAAAGTGACCATCGCCAGTAACGCCTGCGCTCCCAACAACGGCACCCATCCGTTCAGATTTTTCAGCCCCAATTCGTAGCCAAGCTGCCGTCCACCCCAGATTCCCTGAATGCCACGTGGCGGCAGAAGGCCGTACGGGCTAACCCCTGAAAACAATCCGCAGACCAGAAACGCCCCCGTTCGTAGCTCCGGAGGAGCAGAACGGGAGCGTTTCATTGGTCGAGGACGTTTTCAGGGGTTAGCCCGTACGGCCTTCGGGCGAGTGCGTCCGCTACTCAGCCATCTGAGCCTGGACGGCGGTGATGGCCACGACACCCACGATGTCGTCGGCAGAGCAGCCGCGCGAAAGGTCGTTAACCGGCTTGGCGATGCCCTGCAGGATGGGGCCGTAGGCGTCAGCGCCAGCGAAGCGCTGGACCAGCTTGTAGCCGATGTTGCCTGCCTCGAGGTCGGGGAACACGAGCACGTTGGCCTTACCGGCGACGGAGGAGCCGGGAGCCTTGAGCTGGGCGACGGTGGGGACGATAGCGGCATCGAGCTGCAGGTCGCCGTCGATGGCGAGCTCGGGAGCCTTCTCCTTGCAGAACTTCACGGCCTCCTGGACTTTCTTGGCGACCTCGCCACCGGCGGAGCCCATGGTGGAGTAGGAGAGCATGGCCACGTGCGGCTCGACATTGCCCATGAAGGTGGACCAGGAGTGGGCCGAGGCGATGGCGATCTCGGAGAGCTCATCGGAGGACGGGTTGATGTTGAGGCCGCAGTCGGCGAAGATCAGTGTGCCGTCGGTGCCGAACTGCGGGGTGTCGGTGCACATCACGAAGAAGGCAGAGACCAGCTTGGTGCCCGGGGCGGTCTTGAGGATCTGAAGCGCGGGGCGCAGGGTGTCGGCCGTGGAGTGGCAGGCGCCGGAGACCAGGCCGTCGGCGTCGCCCATCTTGACCATCATGGTGCCAAAGTAGGTGGCGTCCATCACCTGGGCGCGAGCCTGCTCGATGGTGACACCCTTCTTGGCGCGGAGCTCGGCAAACTTCTGCGCATACTCCTCGTGCTTCTCGGCGTTGCGCGGGTCGATGACGGTGGCGCCGGGAACGTCGATCTCGTCAGGGTTGCCCAGGATGACGAGCTTTGCCAGGCCTTCCTCGATGATTTTGTTTGCCGCGACGATGGTACGCGGATCCTCGCCCTCGGGCAGGACGATGGTCTTAAGGTCGGCCTTGGCGGCAGACTTCATACGGTTAAGGAAATCGCTCATGTTACTCCTTACAAGCGTTTCACTAAGCTCCAGGCGCCCGGCTGTTCACGAATAAACCCGCTGCTAGCGGGTTTACCTTTCAAATTTGTACGCCGCGGTGCTTGAGCTTTCCTTGTGTGGCAAGCTCATTATAGGACGCATTAGCGCTATAATCGCTCTGATAAATATGTCTCGAAGAATGTTCGAGAAAAGCCCAGCTAACGAGCCCGTGGCTTTTGACAAGGAGTATCGATGCAGATTACCTCAGGCCTGCCTGAAGGCTTTAACGCCGGCGCGTACGACATGATTGTCGTCGGTGCTGGATATGCCGGTGCCGTTTGCGCCCGCCGTCTTGCCGAGACCATCGGCTATCGTGTTGCCGTTTTGGAGCGCCGTAGCCACATTGCGGGCAATGCCTATGACTGCACTGACGAGGCCGGAATCCTGATCCACGAGTACGGTCCGCATATCTATCACACCTTTAACGAGCGCGTGCACAATTTCCTGTCGCGCTTTACCAAGTGGACGGATTATCAGCACAAGGTGCTCGCCAACATCAACGGCACCCTTATGCCCGTGCCCTTCAACCACGCGAGTCTCAAGCTCGCCTTTGGTGACGAGCGCGGCGAGGAGCTGTATCAGAAGCTCGTGGAGACCTTTGGCAAGGATGTCAAGGTGCCCATTATGGAGCTGCGTAAGAAGAACGACCCCGACTTGGCCGAGGTCGCTGATTACGTCTACGAGAACGTCTTTTTGCATTACACCATGAAGCAGTGGGGCCAGACGCCCGACCAGATTGATCCCTCGATCACCGGCCGTGTTCCCGTCTTTGTGGGCGATGATGACCGCTACTTCCCGCAGGCTCCCTTCCAGGGCATGCCGCAGGACGGCTATACCGCGCTGTTTGAGCATATGCTCGACCACGATCTGATTGATGTGTTCTGCGACGTGGACGCCCGCGACCTCTTCGAGATCGACGAGACCACCGTCAAGATCGACGGTAAGGTCTATGGCGGCGAGATCGTCTACACCGGTCCGCTCGACGAGCTGTTCAATCTCGACCTGGGTGCCCTGCCGTACCGTACGCTCGACATGAAGTTCGAGACGCTCGATATGGATCAGTTCCAGCCCGTGGGCACCGTCAACTACACCACGAGCGAGGATTACACGCGCATCACTGAGTTCAAGAATATGACTGGCCAGGTCCTGCCCGGCAAGACCACCATCATGAAGGAATACTCCAAGGCCTATACGCCCGGCTCGGGTGAGACGCCGTACTACGCCATTCTTGAGCCCGAGAACCGTGAGCTCTATGAGCGCTATCTTGAGCGCGTCCAGAACCTGACGAACTTCCACCCGGTGGGTCGTCTGGCCGAGTATCGTTACTACGATATGGACGCTGTGACCAATTCCGCCCTCGATCTTTCGGATGAGATTATCGCCTGCCATGCATAAAGTCATAACATTCGGTATTCCCTCGTATAACGCCGCCAAGGACATGGACCATTGCATTACCTCCATCTTGGAGGGGAGCAATTACGCCACCGATATCGAGATTATCGTGGTGGACGACGGCTCCAAGGACGAGACGGCCGCCAAGGCCGACGAGTGGGAGGCCCGTTATCCTGGAATCATCCGCGCGGTGCACCAGGAGAACGGCGGTCACGGTATTGCCGTCCTTTCGGGTCTGCGCGAGGCGCAGGGCACCTACTACAAGGTTGTTGATTCGGACGACTGGCTTGACGGCGCTGCCCTTTCGACCATGCTGTCGATTCTGCGTGGCTTTGAGGAGCGCGACCAGCGCGTTGACCTGTTTATCTCGAACTACGTGTACGAGAAGGTTTACGAGGGCACGCATACCGCTATTGGCTACAAATTTGCCCTGCCGCGCAAAAAGATCTTTTCTTGGGATCAGATCGGTCATTTCCGCCTGGACCAGAACCTACTCATGCACAGCCTGTGCTATCGCACGGATGTGCTGCGCGAGTCCAACCTTCCCATGCCGCCGCACACGTTCTATGTGGACAACATCTACGCCTACGTGCCGCTGCCGCGTTGCAAGACCATGTACTACGCCGACATCGACCTCTATCGCTACTTTATCGGTCGCGAAGGCCAGAGCGTCAACGAGGCAACGATGGTCAAGCGTCTGGACCAGCAGTTCCGTGTTACGCGTATCATGATGGAGTCGTACCACTTGTACAGCGATGTTGAGTCGTCGCGTCTGCGTTCGTACATGATGGGCTACTTCACCATGATGATGGCGATCTGCTCGGTTCTCACCAAGCTTTCCGAGGAAGATTGCGCCGACGAGCGCCTAAAGATGCTGTGGAATGATTTGAAGGCCTACGACGAGCGCATGTATCGTCGTGCCCGCTACGGCGTGGTCGGATTCTTCACCAATCTGCGCGGACGGGCCGGAGACAAAACCACACTCGGCCTATACCGTCTTGCCTCAAAGATCTTCAAATTCAACTAGCTGCTGAGTAATCGCTGCTGATAGGTTGACTGGGCCCCTTGGCCTTTAGTTTGCTACTGCGAACAGTCCTGCTCGCACGGAAAGCACATTAAGTGCTTTCCGGCTCGTGCGGAACTTGTATCAAACTAAAGGCCAAGGGGCCTCTGCTATAAGAATCGATTGTCAGTTTATTTGAATTTGAAGATCTTCGACGCGCGGTACACAGGGGCCTGGGCTGAAAAGAATCTGGTTGGTAGGTTGCCCGGTGGGGCTTGGTTATGTTTGTCGCGAGTTCCGCACGAGCCGAAGAGCACTTAATGTGCTCTTCGTG
>UQRW01000009.1 GCA_900543515.1 uncultured Collinsella sp. | reverse complement strand
AGGCGCGGTCTCAAGAAGGAGTAACATCGGGACTTGCAGCGACGGACCTCAGGACGCTCTTACACCACGTCTGCGCGCGCGACCCCTTGATGTGAATAAACTCCATCAAGGGCTTCTTTTATAAACAAAATAAATGTATTCGCAACGGTAACAGTACTCATATTTGCCATTTTTTGGCCACAGCCCTTCGGAGAATCTACGAAAACGGTCCTGTGCCGGCAGCTGGGAACACTCCTTGGCTGTTGCCTGTTCAAGGGTGTCCCGAACGACTAGTCATTTAAGAATGTCCCCAATGACTAGGCCGCTTGCGTGCGATTTTTGACCGTTGAGCGGGCGCTTCGCCGTTGCCGCAAAAACGTTTTTGCATATCGGGTACAACGGGCTTTACGTGAGTAAAGTGCGCGCCGCGTCCACGTGTCGCGCTTTTAAAGGAGGCCCCATGCCTGGTGTTACCCCTGCAGAAGTTCTATCCAACTTTGGCATTACGCTGGTCGAAGACCCCGCCGAGAACCAGCCTCGCCTGCTGGTCGATCTACCCACTGCCGAGCTCGTCGAGCATGCCATCCGCCGCAACGAAGGCCGCATGGCCTCCAACGGCGCACTGGTGATCGAGACGGGGGAGCGTACCGGACGTTCGCCCAACGACCGCTTTATCGTCGATACGCCCGACGTGCACGACAAGATTGCCTGGGGTGCCGTCAACCGCCCGCTGTCTGTCGAGAGCTACGAGGCCATCAAATCCGGCATCGTCGACTATCTCAACGAGCGTGATGTTTTCGTCACCCGCGGCATGGCCGGCGCCGACCGCAACCATACGCGTCGCCTGCTTGTCGCCTGCGAGCGTGCCAGCCAGGCGCTCTTTATTAAGCAGATGCTCGCCCGCCCGCTTGCCCGCGAAATCGCGCGCACCGGCGAGCCGGACTTCTGTGTGCTCGCCGCGCCGGGCTACCAGTGTGATCCCGCTATCAAGGGCCTCAACTCCAGCGCCGCCGTGGTCATCAATTTCCAGGAGCGCGTGATTCTGGTCGCTGGCACCGGCTACTCCGGCGAGATCAAAAAGTCCATCTTCAGCGTTATGAATTACCTGCTGCCCGTCGAGGACGACGTACTGCCCATGCATTGCTCGGCCAGTATGGACCCCGTCACGCACGAGACCGCGGTGTTCTTTGGCCTGTCCGGCACCGGCAAGACCACGCTTTCGGCCAACCCCACGCGCCTGCTGATCGGCGATGACGAGCACGGCTGGTCCGATATGGGCATCTTTAACGTCGAGGGCGGCTGCTACGCCAAGTGCGAGAGCCTGGACGCGTTCCACGAGCCCGAGATCTTTAACGCCGTCCGCTTTGGCGCCATCTGTGAAAACGTGGTACTCGATGAGAATCGCAAGCCCAACTACGACGACGTCTCGATCACGCACAACACGCGCGTGGCATACCCCGTCGAGCATATCCCCAACGCGTGGACCAAGGGCATGGGCACCACTCCGAGCGTCGTGCTGTTTTTGACCTGCGACGCCTTTGGCGTGCTGCCGCCCATCTCGCGCCTGACGGCCGATGCCGCCATGTACCACTTTGTGACGGGCTTTACGGCCAAGATCCCCGGCACCGAGGTCGGCGTCACCGAGCCCACGCCCACGTTCTCCTCGCTGTTTGGTGAGCCGTTTATGCCGCTCGATCCTATGGTCTACGCCAAGATGCTCGGTGAGCGTATCGCCGACGGCCGCACGCGCGTCTATCTGGTCAACACCGGCTGGATTGGCGGCGGCTACGGCGTGGGTCATCGCATCGAGCTTGCCTACACGCGCTCACTGGTCGCTCGCGCCCTCGACGGCACCATCGAGGACAGCGAGTTCGTGCACGACGACATCTTTAATGTCGACATTCCCACTACGTGCCACGGTGTGCCCGACGGCATCCTGGTGCCGCGCCAGTACTGGCAGAGCACCGCGCGCTACGACGAGGCAGCGCACAACCTGGCGGTGATGTTCGAGGAGAACTTCGAGAAGAAGTACTCGCACTTGCCTGAGTCCGTCAAGGCTGCTGGCCCGCACGCCCAGGTGCCCGTCGAGGCCCGCCATCGCGGCCGAGGCCTGCTGGGACTCCGCCACTAGCGTCGCCTCAGACCCAAAACCACCACAAAGGGGACAGGCACCTTTGTGGTGGTTTTGCTTGGGCGGATGACTCGGGTTACAATACGCCAGACATATCGTCCCCTTCTCCGGATGGGGGCAGCGTAAGCGCTCTTGTGGCGGCACCGTAGGACTTTGAAGGTGGCCGCTGTGAGGGCGCTTTTTGTTTAGGCGCCCTCGCTCGGGCGTGCACAATGAAGGGAGAGCGTATGAAGGGCTTTGTTGCCGAGGATTCATTTTGGGAGCTGTTTCCGCAGGCGGCGGTCGGCGTCGTGGTCGTAAAGGGCATGAAGCCTGCGGCTCAGATTCCCCAGGAGGACGTGGATGCGATCGCCGCGCTACTTGACCGCGCCAACATCGATGCGGAGCGCCACCTGACAAGCGATACCATTAGCGAAAACGCGCCGGTTAAGGCATGGCGCGAGGCGTATCGCCTGTTCAAGACCAAGAAGGGCGCGCGTTGCTCAGTTGAGAACCTGCTCAAGCGCGTGCTCAAAGGCAAGCCGGTCGGCCACATCACGCCGGCGGTGGATATCTACAATACGATTTCGTTGACTTATGCGTTGCCCGTTGGCGGTGAAGATTTGCATGCTATTGAGGGCAATCTGCGCCTGGCGGTGACCGACGGCGGCGACGCGTTCTTGCCACTTGGCGAGGAGGCAGATGATCCGACGCTGCCCGGTGAGCTTGCCTATATCGATGATGCGGGCGCCGTGTGCCGTTGCTGGAACTGGCGCGATGGCGTTCGCACGGCGCTGTCCGACGATTCGGCTGACGCATTTCTGGCGATTGAATGCGTGGAGCCCGAGCGGATGGGGGACTGCCAGGCCGCGATCGATCGCTTGGCCGAGCTGCTTGAGCGCTATCTGGGAGCGACGGTTGTCATTAAGACGCTTGTGACCCGCGACAATCCTTGCGTGGAGCTGTAGCGGCGCCTAGAACCTATTGATGCCCCAAACCACCACAAAGGTGCCTGTCCCCTTTGTGGTGGTTTTTATGTTGATGGGTTAACAAATAGGGTGCGCAGGGCTGGCGGCCGATAAGTACGGTTAAGATGTTTACCCGTTAGCATTATGCAAGCGAAAGGCGGTCGTCTCCCATGCAGCAGAACGACGAGACACGTTTCGAGGACTTTGTCGGACTGATCAGCGGGCTCTACAAGGAGATCCAGCGCATTAAGACATCCGAGGGCGCAAGGCTGGGCCTCAAGGGCTCCGACGTTATGTGCCTGTACTATCTTGAGCGCAGCAAGGACGGCCTGACTGGCGCCGACCTCGCTCGCATGGCAGGCGTGACCCGCGCCGCCGTCTCGCGCACGCTCGCGCATCTGGAGGAGGGCGGCTACGTCGAGGTCGATGATTCGGGCGATGCCGCCGTTAAGTATCGTGCTCCGGTGCGCCTGACCGCTCTGGGCGGCGAGAGTATGAGCGAGGCGGACCGCATCATTCGCGAGGTGCTCGATACCACCGGTAAGGCTATGGGTGTGGAGCAGCGCGAGCAGATGTATGCGTCGCTACGCACGATTCTCAACACCCTGCGCGAGATCTAAGGCCGCCAAGGCATTTGCTTCCAATTAACAACTGCATAGTCCCGTTTGAGCGCGTATGCCGTGCCGGGGCTTGCTGTCAAAATTCCCTGCGAGAGGTCCGCGCAAGAAAGGATTCGCTATGTCCATTCGTATTATTACCGATTCCGCGAGCGATATGTCGCCGGCTGAGCACCCCGCTCTGCGTGTTCTGCCGCTGTCCGTCACCTTTGGCACCGATGTGTACATGGATGGCGTCGACATCGATCACCAGCGCTTTTACGAGATGCTCGTGGAGCGCGATGAGCTGCCTAAGACCGGCCAGGTCAACCCGTACGCGTTTTCGCAGGCTATTGCCGAGGCGCGTGAGGCCGGCGATGAGGCAGTGATTATTACCGTGGGCGCTAAGCTTTCGGGCACCAACCAAAGTGCCCGCACCGCACTTGCCGAGGCGCCGGGCGGCGATGTGTATGTGGTGGATAGCAATAACGTTACCCTGGGCGAGCGCGTGCTGGTTGAGTACGCGCTGCGTTTGGTGGACGAGGGCCAGGGCGCGGCTCAGATCGCGGCGGCTGTCGAGGCCGTGCGCGACCGTGTAGTCGTCATCGGCCTGCTCGAGACGCTTGAGTACCTCGTTCGCGGCGGTCGCCTGTCTGCTGCGGCTGGTGCTGTGGGCACGTTGCTCAATGTGAAGCCCGTTGTGGCAGCGGAGGACGGTCTGATCGTGCAGCTGGGCAAGGCTCGTGGCTCCAAGAACGGCCGGAACCTGCTCAACCAGAAGGTCGAAAAGGCAGGCGGCATCGACTTTTCCATGCCGCTGGCGCTCGGCTATACGGGTCTTTCGGATGCGGTGCTCAAGAAGTATGTCGAGGACAGCGCGGCACTGTGGGCTGGCCACACCGAGGGCGAACTGCCCGTTCACACCATCGGCGCCACCATCGGCACCCACGTAGGCCCCGGCGCCGTAGCCGTAGCCTTCTTCCAGCCCGCTAACTAACCGACCTGCCATAATCCACCACAAAGGGGACAGGCCCTTTGTGGTGGTTTATGCTTTTCCGGGTGGAAGGGAGCGAGCAATGGCGTCTGAGGGCTTTTTTGAACGGGTGTACGAGGTGGTCGAGCAGATCCCCGAGGGGATGGTCGCCACGTATGGCCAGGTGGCGCTGCTTGCCGGTCGTCCACGAAGTGCGCGGTACGTGGGGTATGCCCTGCATAGTAATCCGCGCCCCGGCCAGATTCCCTGCCATCGTGTGGTGTTTGCCGACGGTCGCATTTGCGAAGGCTTTGCCTTTGGCGGCCCCGATGCTCAGCGTGAGCTCTTAATGGGGGAGGGTGTGACGTTTACCGATCCCATGCACGTCGACTTGGCCGCCTGTCGCTGGCTTGCCGGACTCTAACGGCTCTGCCGTGGCCAAAACCACCACAAAGGTGCCTACCCCTTTGTGGTGGTTTAGTTTACTTGGGCTAACTTATGGAGAAGCTATGGCGGCGGATATTGATGCTGCAAAGTAAACCACGGCGAACTATATTGTATTCAGCAACGGAGCAGGCAATAGGCGATGAAAAAGCCTGCCCTGTTGAGCTTGATTCGCATCCCTCCCCTCTGTGCGATTCAACGGTGTACTTCGGGAACAGGCCCGCTGGCAACTATCTGCCAGCGGGCCTGTTCCTGTTTGTCGGGAGAGTGTGATGGACGGAGCCGAAGCGGTCCGCTCCAAAAAAGGCGGACGCCGTAGCGCCCGCCCTATAGCAATCGAAAGCTCAAGCCAGCAGATCGGTCTAGTACACCATACCCATGGCGTCCTGAACCTCTGCCAGGGTCTGCTCGGCGATCTCGTTGGCGCGACGGTTGCCCTCGTGCAGCACGTCCTTCACGTAATCCAGATCGTTCTCGTAGCGCTGGCGACGCTCGCGGATAGGTGCGAAGTACTCGTTGACGGCCTCGGTCACGTACTTCTTGAGCTGGCCGGAGCCGCCCATGCCAATCTCCTCGGCAATTTCGACCTCGGAGCGACCGGTGCAGATGGCGGCCGTCGAAAGCAAACCAGACACGCCGGGGCGGTTCTCGGGATCGAACGTGATCATGCGCTCGGAGTCGGTCTGGCTCTTCTTGATGCGCTTGGCCGTCTCCTCGGCGGTCATCGAGATGTTGATGGCGTTGCCGTAGCTCTTGCTCATCTTGCGACCGTCCAGGCCCGGCAGCAGCGGGGTCTCGGACAGCAGCGCGTCGACCTCGGGGAACACCTTGCCGTAGCGGTTGTTAAAGCGGCGGGCGATGGTGCGGGTGAGCTCGATGTGCGGCAGCTGGTCGCGACCGACGGGCACCACGTTGCCCTTGCAGAACAGGATGTCGCAGGCCTGATGCACCGGGTAGGTGAGCAGAAGGCCGGTAAGCTCATGGCCCGAGGCCTCCATCTCGGCCTTGACGGTGGGGTTGCGCGCCAGCTCGGCCTCGGACACCAGTGACAGGAACGGCAGCATGAGCTGGTTGGCTGCGGGCACGGCGGAGTGCGCGTAGATCATGGTCTTGTCGGGGTCGATGCCGCAGGCAAGGTAGTCCATGACCATGTTGTACACGTTGTCCTGGATGTGCTCGGTCGTGTCGCGGTCAGTGATGACCTGGTAGTCGGCGATGAGCACGTTGGTCTTGGCGCCCATGTTCTGCAGTTCAACACGGCCCTTGAGGGTGCCAAAGTAGTGGCCCAGGTGCAAGCGTCCGGTGGGGCGATCACCGGTGAGCATGGTGAACTTCTCGGGCGTATTGGCCAGGCCCTCGCGAATGGCGTTGCTCTTTTGCAGCGCGACTTCGTAGCTGTTCTCGTTTGGCATGATTGCTCCTAACGTATGTTCATGGGTCAAGATGATAACGCGTTTATTGGAGGGGCGGGAGAGGGGCGGCATGTGCGATGGGCGTGGCGCGGCCGTGCTTGGCTAACGGTGCCTTGGCACATCCTCGGCAGCTTGCCCTAGAGCTTGTGGTGGCGCTCTTCTTTGCGCTCCTCGGCTGCCTGCTCCTCCTGCTTAAAGGCGGGGTCGTCGGGGGTGACCAGTTCGTCCTCGTGCGTGCGCTTGTTGTAATGGTGGCGCAGCACGGGTTCAAACAGGTGCAGGTGCTTGGCAAAGGCCGCCGAGCCAATGGCAAGCACGGTAAAGATGAGCACGCGCATGGGCACCTCGACCTGATTGATGGCGGCGGCGCCGGCCGAAAGCATAATGCACCAGGCATAGATGAGCAGCACAGCCTGTTTTTGGTTGTAGCCTTCTTGGATCAGGCGGTGGTGGATGTGGCCCTTGTCGGCCTGCCCGATGCTAATGTGGGCGCGCTTGCGGCGCACGATGGCGCTAAACGTGTCGATGATAGGCACGCCGGCAACGATGAGCGGGATGATAAGCGAGGTGAGTGCGGCGGTGCGGCTCACGTTGAGCAGCGAGATGGAGCCCAGCGCAAAGCCCAGAAGCAGCGACCCCGAGTCGCCCAAGAAGATGCTTGCGGGGTTGAAGTTGTAGCGCAAAAAGGCCAGACAGGCGCCAAAGAGCGCAATGGAGAGCGCGGCGGCGTCGATGCGGCCCGAGAGAACGGCCATCGAAAACATGGTGAACGAGGCGATGCCGCAGATGCCCGTGGCCAAGCCGTCGAGGCCGTCGATGAGGTTAATGATGTTGGTGAATGCCACCAGATAGATTACGGTGATGGGGTAGGCGAGCCATCCGAGCATGATCTCGCCGGGAGCAAACGGGTTGACGATGACGCCGATTTTTAGGCCGCCCATGCAGGCGATAAGCGCGGCGAGGACCTGTCCGGCCAGCTTTTGCTTGGGCGTGAGCTGGAAGACGTCGTCGATAGCGCCGGTCGCAAAGATGACGGTAAAGGAGAGCGCCAGCATGGGATAGCTAATGTGAAGGCGCGGGTGCGGTACCAGGACGGGTGGCCAGCCTAGGTACCAGGTGCCTAGGATTTGCACAATGCAGGCAACGACCAGGCCCAAAAACACCGCCGTTCCGCCCAAACGCGGGATGGGCTTGGTGTTGATGCGGCGCTTAGAAGGATAGTCGACGGCATCGAGCTTAATTGCCAAGCGCTTGACCAGGGGCACCGCGAGGAAGGTCGTGATAAAAGCCGCCGCTGCCACGCATAGGTACGGTATGTAGCTCGGGGATGAAGCCATGAATCTAAAAACCGCCAAGCGTCGAAGGAAAAGGTCAGAAGAACGCCATGCGCAAAGGGCATAGCCGAACCATAATACTCGACCAAGGGGGGTGCATGTAATTGCGCGCAGCGATAATCACGCGCTTACCAGATATTGGGATGTTGTCGATGGCTTGTCGGGATGCCGGCGGGGATCCATATGGACTGTATGGTGATTTTCGGCAAAAGAAAACCACCCCCCACGTTACGAAAATGAACCCACCTAAAACAGGTGGGTGCCCTCATCGACTGTTCCAGCGTCCTTAACAACGAAGGATACCTGTACTAGGTACGACTGTGTGGGCTCCCTAAATAAACGCGACGGTTCACCCAGTTGCTCCGCGGGGGGCGGAATACCTACATCATAAAGCGGCACTTTATCGATTCCAGTCTTGACATTACAAAAATCGTGTCGGACGATTACGGCGCCTTAGGGACGGAGCCGTCTACGCGGTCTGGCCCTTTACGTTTGAGCTGCTGAATCGTTGTTTTGGAGCATGTTTTTATGCCGACGTCGTTGACCGAACTTTTTTCGCCCGCCTGCCATTTGTGTCCGCGCCGTTGCGGTGCGGCGCGCGATGAGGGCGCGCGCGGCGTATGCGGTGCTAACGACACGCTCAGGGTGGCCCGCGCGGCGCTTCATATGTGGGAGGAGCCGCCTATCTCGGGCGAGGCCGGTTCGGGCACGATCTTCTTTAGCGGTTGCTCGCTTAAATGTATCTACTGCCAGAACCACGAGATCTCGACCGGCAATTTTGGCCTTGAGATTTCGCCTGAGCGCCTGGTCGAGATTATGCTGGAACTGCAGGACCAGGGTGCCAACAACATCAATTTGGTGACGGCGACGCACTATGCGCACCTGTTGCCTGCCGCGATTGCCGCGGCACGGATGCGCGGGCTGGTCATCCCGATCGTCTACAACACGAGTGGTTACGAGCGTGCGAGTGCCGTGGCGGCGCTGGGCGACCTGGTCGATGTGTGGCTCACCGACTTTAAATATGCCGATGCCGGGCTTGCGCAGTCGCTTTCTCATATTAAGGACTACCCGCGCGTGGCCGTGTCGGGTCTGGCCCAGATGGCGCGCGAGATCGAGCGCCGCGGGGGAGAGTTGGTGGATGAGGGCGGGCTCATGAAGCGCGGCATCATCGTGCGCCACCTGGTGCTTCCGGGGCATGCGGACGATTCGTGTCGCGTACTGGACCTAGTGTGGCAGACGGTGGGCGACGTGCCGATCTCGGTCATGAACCAATACACGCCCAATGTGCTCATGCGAGAGCAGGGCGGCGATCTGGCGCGCGCCGTGACGCGCGAGGAGTACGAGCGGGTGCTCGACCATGCCGACGACCTGGGCTTTACGACGATGTTCTGGCAAGAGGGCGGCGCGGTAGACGAGAGCTTCACCCCGGCCTTCGACACCACCGGTGTTCTTACCAGCGCAAAGTAGTGCGTTCGTCGATGATTTTTCTGGGACGGGGATAAAAAATCATCGAGAGGATCGCCTGTTCGAAAAGTTGCCAAAATAGCCGCGCCCCAAAAAGACTGGTTATTGGGCGTTGACAGTTGGCGAGCCGTAGGTAAAATATCGACTTGTCCTGGGGACGTAGCTCAGTTGGGAGAGCGCTGCCGTCGCATGGCAGAGGCCGAGGGTTCGACTCCCTTCGTCTCCACCCTTGGATTTGATAAGCCGCTGACATTGTGTCGGCGGCTTTTTTTAAAAGAAAGGGCTGTACCATGGCCGAGCTTGAGTCCCAACCATTGTCCGACGAGGAGCGCGCTGAGTTGGAAGAGCTCCGCGCCGAGAAGGCCCGCCGCGAGGCTCGGGAAGAGGCCCGTCGCGAGCGTGAGGAGCTGGCTGCCCTGCGCGCCGAGCGTGCGAAGGCCGAGGAGGTCGCCTCGAACGCCGCATCCGAGCGCAAGCCCGCACCCGCACCCAAGCCCGCTGCTGCGAAGCCTGTACCCGCCGCGCCCAAACCTCAGCCTAAAAAGGCCGCTCGTCCCAAGTCCGTCGAGCCCAAGCCGAGCCGTGACGAGATGACCTTTGCCCAGCGCATGGTTACCTCCAAGGAACCTACGGGCGAGAACGAGATCCCTGGCATGGCGCCGGCTCAAAAAATCATCATTGTCCTTGCCCTCATCGCGTTTGTCATCTTTATGGGCTACACGATCCTGACCAGCATGGGCCTGCTCTAACCTATTTGCATCGGGCGTTATGTCCGCATCCTCTGCTCTCGTCTAACCCTCAAATTCTGTACCACACATCCGAAAGGTCGCCCCATGGCTTTGACCGACATCTCGCATCCCACCGACATTGCAATGCTCACCGATCTGTACGAGCTCACTATGGCCCAGGGCCTGTGGGAGAGCGGCAAGGCCAATGAGCAGGGTTGTTTTACCGCGTTTTACCGCGACCATCCCTTTGGCAGCGCCTATGCCGTCATGTGCGGCACCGCCGAGCTGCCCGAGCTGGTCGAGAACCTGCGCTTTACGCCCGAGGATATCGACTACCTCGCATCGCTTGAGGCCCCGGCCGGCGGCGCGATGTTTAAGTCCGCATTCCTCGACTATCTGCGCGATTTTCGTGCGCATGTAAACATCGACGCCGTGCCCGAGGGCGAGCTCGTCTTTCCGCGCGAGCCCATGGTGCGCGTCACCGGCCCCGCGCTGGAGTGCCAGCTGCTCGAGACGGCGCTGCTCAACATCGTCGGGTTCCAGACGCTTGTCGCCACCAAGACGGCGCGCGTGGTGCTCGCCGCTGACGGTCGCCCCGTGGCGGAGTTTGGCCTGCGCCGTGCCCAGGGCCCCGATGGCGGCCTAGCTGTTGCGCGCGCGAGCTACGTTGCCGGCTGCTCCTCTACGTCCAATGTGCTCGCCGGCCGCCGCTACGGTATTCCCGTCTTTGGCACGCATGCGCACAGCTGGGTGATGAGCTTCGATTCCGAGCTCGAGGCCTTCCGCGCCTTTGCCAAGTCGAGCCCCAAGAACTGCACGCTGCTCATCGACACCTATGACGTGCGCGAGGGCTGCGAGCATGCCATTACGGTTGCCAAGGAGATGGAGGCGGTGGGCGAGCGCCTGTCGGCTATTCGCATCGACTCCGGCGACCTTGCCAAGCTCTCCAAGTATGTTCGCGGCCGTTTTGATGCCGAGGGCCTGCCCTATGTGGGTATCTCGGTGTCCAACGACCTGGACGAGTACACGATTCAGTCGCTGCTCGACCAGGGCGCGCCCATCGATAGCTTTGGCGTGGGTACCAAGCTCGCGACCTGCTACGACCAGCCGGCGCTGGGCGGCGTGTACAAGCTTTCCGCCCGCCGTGCGAGCGAGGCCGACCCGTGGACGCCGGTGGTCAAGCTCTCCGAGCAGCCCTATAAGCGCACGATCCCGGGCGTACAGCGCGTGCGCCGTTATTACGACGGCTTTGGCGGCCCGGTCTGCGACATGATCTACGACGAGGACCATCTGGCGGGGGAGGGCGCCGCGCGCGGCAATACCCTCGTGGCCGTGAATGATGCCGCCCTGGTGACCGACGTGTCCGAACTTGAGTATCGCGAGCTGTTGGTGCCGATCGTGCGCGACGGCAGTGCGGTGGCTCCGCGTGAGAGCATCCAGGACGCGCGCGAGCGCTGTGTTTGGGCGCTCGATCATCTGGATGCGGCTTTCAAGCGCTTCCTGTATCCGCAGACCTACGTGGTGGGTATGGAACAGGGCCTGGCCCAGGTGCGCGACGAGCTCGTGCGCAAGAATATGGCCGCGGCCTCGGCTTTCCCCTGGGCAAAATGATTCCTTGGGCGGTAGGGGCGAGTCACGCTCCCTTGGCCGCCAGCTCGGCCGTTCGCTGAACAGTTGATTGGTTTGACGTATGACGACTTCTTATAAAACGATGGTGGTAAAGATCGGTTCGTCCACGGTGGTGGGCGCCGATGGCAAGGTCAACCGCGCCTTTATCGGCGGACTTGCCGATCAAGCCGCAGCGCTGCGCAAGCTCGGCTGGCGTCTGGTCGTGGTGAGCTCGGGCGCTATTGCCTGTGGCTATCCCGTGTTGGGCTTCGACCGCAAGCCGGTCGGCGACCTTCCGAGCCTGCAGGCCTGCGCCTCGGCTGGTCAGTGCATCATCTCGTCGGCCTACGACGAGGAGTTCCATGCGCGCGACCTGCTCACCTCGCTCGTGCTGCTCACGCGTCACGACACGGCGCGTCGCACGTCCTACCTGCACGCGCGCGACGCCCTGCTGCGTCTGGTGGAGCTGGGCGTGGTGCCGGTCGTCAACGAGAACGACACCGTTACCGTCGACGAGATCAAGTTTGGCGACAACGACACACTGGCGGCGCTCGTGAGCTGCCTGGTATCTGCCGATCTGTGCGTGACGCTCTCGGACATCGATGGTCTCTATACTGCCAATCCGCATGAGGACCCCACGGCCGAGTTTGTTCCTGTCGTGCATAAGATCGATGCCAAGATTATTGCCTCGGCGGGCGATTCTTCCACATTGGTGGGCACGGGCGGCATGATTACCAAGATCCGCGCGAGTCGCATCCTGATGACGGCGGGCATTCAGAGCGTGATTTGCTCGGGCGAGGAGCCCGATGCGCTCGTGCGCCTCGCCCGCGGCGAGAGCGTGGGCACGCTGTTCGATCCGCCGGCGGAGCGTCTGGACATCGCGCCCCGCAAGCTGTGGATCGCGCTGGGCGACAAGGCGCATGGGTCGGTGACGGTTGATGATGGTGCTGCGAAGGCGCTGGTTAGCCGTGGCTCTTCCTTGCTTGCGGTGGGTATTCGCGAGGTCGATGGCCAGTTTGCCGAGGGCGATGTGCTCGATGTGTGCGATCCGAGCGGTATGGTCGTCGCCCGCGGTATCGCCGAGGCCGATTCGGACGTGCTGGAACTTGCCGCCGGCCGCCGCCAGGACCAGATCGCCAGCAACCGCCTGCTGGCAGACCTGGCCGAGAAGCCGGCGATACACAGGGATAACTTGATCGTATTTGCATAAAGAAAGACAGCGCTGCGGATCGTTTCCCGCAGCGCTGTCTTTCTCGTGCCGGCACTTGGGGACGTTCCTTATGTGCCGGCACTTTGGGACACTCCTTTGCTAGAAGATCTGGCGCAGGTCTCCGCGGTTGAGGGCTTCGTCGAAGAGGTGCTTGAATACCACGCTGCCGTGCAGGCCGTCGTGCTCGAACTCGTTGGTCACCCAGGCATGCGAGTTGCCCACGCGGCTGAGCGTATCAAGCTGCAGGCCCGAATCCACGTACATGTCGTCGAAATACACCGCGGCCTGCAGGGGCACCTCGTTGCACGCCAGTCGCTGCGGGTCGTAGATCTTGTCCCAGCTGGTGTCTTCCATCAGCAGGTCCATGGCGGGCTTGAAGGGCTTGAGCTCGGGCATCTGCTCGAACATCCACGGGAACATGGCCTCGCCGGTAAACATGAGCGGGCGCGCGAGTGTGTCGAACTCGGCACGACGGGCCTTCTCCTCTGCTGCGGCCCAGCGAATGGGCATGGTGTCGCCGTCGGCGTAGATAAACTCCTGCAGTGTCCAGTACAGCGGGTTCGTGCGTGTGTTGGTGCGCTCGAAGGCGCGCATCAAAAAGCTGTCGGATACCGAGGAGCCGCAGCTCAGCGTACCGTCGCCAGTAACAAAAGCGTGATCGATAGTCCAATGCATGCGCTCAAAGCTCGGCTTCATGCCAAAGTCGCTGCCCATGAGCTGTAGGCGCTCGACCGTCATCGGCGAGCCGTCGGGCAGCACGGGCTTCTGAGCCTCGAGCGCATCGGCCAGGGCTGCCACGCGCTCGACGTCAGCGGGATAGCGGTCATAATACTGCTGCGTCTTGGCGGCCATGCGCGGGAAGGTGTGCGCGTAGACCTCGCTTGCGCTCGCCGGTACGTGGGGGATGCCGCCGCAGGTAAAGCTCGCCGCCACGCCCTCGGGGAAGAGCGACAGGTAGCTCAGCGTCAAAAAACCGCCGTAGCTTTGGCCGAGCGTGACCCACGGCTTGCCGCCAAAGCCCACTAGGCGCAGGTACTCAAAATCGCGCACGATGGAGCTGGCGAGGTGGCGCTTGAGGAAGTCAGCCTGCGAGCGTGCGGCATCGGAGCTGGCCGCCGCCGCGCGCTCGCCCAGTGCGGCAATCGTGCGCCCGTCTACACAGCTGCTGCGCCCGGTGCCGCGCTGGTCGGGCAGGACGACGCGGAAGTGCTTGACGGCCTCCTCGATCCAGCCGTCGCTTGTGGGCGACAGCGGACGCGGGCTCTCGCCGCCGGGGCCGCCCTGCAAAAACAGGAGCAGCGGCAGATCGTCGTTGATGCGGTCGGGCGCGCAAACCACGCGGTAGAAGAGCTTGATGCTCTCGGGCGCGCCGGCGATGGGTGCCGGCATAGCGCCGCGGCGCATGGTGCTGCCGACGGCCAGGAGCATCGGCTCCAGGCCGCGCCAGTCAAGGGGGACGTCGATGCTGTGGTCCTCGACATAAAGGCCGGGGACGTGGTACGAAGTGATGGGGGCCATGTGAGTCTTCCGTTCGTTGCGGTGTTTCGGGTTGACCAATTCTACCGCCGCGGGCGAGGCCATGCGCAAATCGGCTACCATGGTTGCAAACTTCTAGGAGAAAGGGCCGTCCATGTCGGTCGATATAGCCACGTATGTCCACGATCTTGCCGTTGCCGCCAAGGCAGCGTCGGCCTCGCTTGCCACGGCGAGCGATGAGCAGCGTCAGGAGGCCGTGCGCGCCATGGCCGCAGCACTGCGCAACGGTGTCGACTCCATCGTCGCCGCTAACGAGCTCGATATGTCTGCCGCGCGCGATGCGGGTACCTCGGCCGGACTGCTCGATCGCCTGCTGCTGACGCCCGAGCGCGTCGAGGGCATGGCCGCCGGCCTGGAAAAGCTCGCCGAGCTGCCCGATCCCGTGGGCCGCGTGCTCGACCACCGCGTGCTTGCAAGTGGCGTGGACCTGACCCGTGTGAGTGTGCCGCTGGGCCTGGTCGCTATGGTCTACGAGGCGCGCCCCAACGTGACGGCCGACGCCGCAGGCATCTGCATCCGTACCGGCAACGCCTGCATTCTACGCGGCGGCTCGCTGGCCTATCACTCGTGTGCCATGATCGCCGAGCTGCTGGCCGATGCGCTCGAGGCCAAGGGCTTCCCGCGCGAGGCCGTGTCGATGATCGAGTCCACCGATCGCGAGGCCACCGGCGAGCTCATGAAGCTCCGCGGTATTGTCGACGTACTCATTCCGCGCGGAGGTGCAGGCCTGATCCAGCGCTGCGTGCGCGAGTCGCTTGTGCCGGTGATCGAGACGGGCACGGGCAACTGCCACATCTACGTGCATGAATCCGCCGACTTTGATAAGGCGCTCAACATTATCGTTAATGCCAAGACCCAGCGCGTAGGCGTGTGCAATGCCGCCGAGTCGCTGCTGGTCGACCGTGCTGTGGCCGATGCGTTTTTGCCCGCGGTCGTGACCGTGCTGCATGACCACGGCGTGCTCATTCACGGCGACGAGGCCACGTGCGCCGCGTGCGCCGACGCCGGCTTTGTGGAGGGCGATGACTACGTCGCCGCGACTGAGGAGGACTGGGGTCGCGAGTACCTGGCGCTCGAGATGAGCGTGAAGGTCGTGGCAAACGAGGACCAGGCCATCGCACACATCAATCGCTACGGCACGATGCACTCCGAGGCCATCGTTGCCGAGGACACGGACGCTTGCGAGCGCTTCCTGGATGCGGTCGATGCCTCGGCCGTGTACGCCAACGCCAGCACGCGCTTCACTGACGGCGGCGAGTTTGGCCTGGGCGCCGAGATTGGCATCTCGACCCAAAAGCTCCACGCCCGTGGCCCCTTTGCCGCCGAGGCCCTCACTACCTACAAATACAAGCTCCGAGGCACCGGCCAGGTCCGCCCCTAACGACCGCGCAAGAAAAACCGCCACAAAGGTGCCTGTCCCCTTTGTGGCGGTTTTAGCTGGCGCGGGCGGTTAGGCCTGGAAGGTATCGCGATCGGGCGCGAAGGACTGCATGGCCGCGATGGTGCGGTCAAAGAGCTCGGGGAGCTCCCAGCCCAACATCTCGGCGCCCTGCGAAATCACGTCGCGCGAGCAGCCGGCGGCAAAGCGTTTGTCCTTGAACTTCTTCTTGAGCGACTTGGTCGTAAAGTCCATAACGCTCTTGCTCGGGCGCATGATGACGGCAGCGCCGATCAGGCCGGTGAGCTCATCGCAGGCAAACAGGATCTTTTCCATCTGCAGCTCGGGCTTGGGTAGTGAGGTGTTGAAGTCCGACGTGTGCGTCTGGATGGCGCGAATGAGCTCGGGAGACGCACCTTCGCCCTCAAGAATCTCGGCAGCATAGATGGTGTGGTTAATGGGGTCGTCCTCATGCTCCTCCCAATCCAGGTCGTGCAGCAGACCGACGATGCCCCAAAACTCCTCGTTCTCGGGGTCGAACTCGCGCGCAAAGTAGCGCATAGTGCCCTCGACCGTCTCGCCATGGGTGATATGGAACGGGTCCTTGTTGTGCTCATTGAGCAGTTCGAACGCGCGGTCGCGGGTGATTCCGGCGGTAAGCGGCTCTGCCATAAGAGACTCCTTGTGCTCGTGGGTATCGATAAGAATGAATACTACTAGAACAAGAAAACCACCACAAAGGTGCCTGTTCCCTTTGTGGTGGTTTTTGGCGCGGATGGGTTAGTTGAGGGCGGCTTGGGCTAGGCGGGCTTCGGCGGCCTCCTCGGTGACGCCAAGGGCCACGGCGAACTCCTCGATGGAGCGGCGTTTGGCCTCCTTGAGTACGCGCATGTAGTAGGAGCTGGGTTTTTTATCAGCTTCCTCGGCCTGGCGAATGCGGTGCATCATGGTCTTTGCCACGCGGACCGTCTCGGGCGCGCCCAGCTTGAGCTGCTGCTTAAAGTGTGTCTCCTCAAGCGAGCTGTTGCGCTCGGTAAAGGTGTCGCACTCCAGCTCGTCATAGTGGCTCAGCAGGTGCTCGGCATCTTGCTGAGAGATGGCGGCGTGCAGACGGTCGGCCTGCGCCACGGGGTACATGAGGATCGTCTGCGCATGTCCCTGCTTGGTCTCGAGCAGCAGCATGGGCTGCGGTGTGTCGTCCCTAAAACCGACGACGGTGCAGACTCCCTGGCCCGGATGAATGACGTGTTGACCGATTGAGAACATGCTACCTCCAACTTATACGAATTTACGTATGTCTAGAATAACACGCTGACGTGCGCAAACCCGTACTTTATGCAGGAAAAGCACACAACTCTGATAGGTAAGAGTATTCGATAACAGACGCAGCTCATTCACACCTTTATGCATTTTCAACGCCTGCATAATCTGCAGGCAGACCGGCATCTTTGAGTGACTCCATACAAGCTGTAGTCATTTTTGTGCATATGCAATATCTATTAGCTTTACCCTGCGACAGTGCCCGTCGCTTGTGATAGAGTGCTATAAACTCTGGCTTTTGCCCTACGAGTGACCAAGAGCTCGGGGGCTTTAACACAAGGAGGATCTATGCCCGAGAAGATTGAAGAGCTGGTACGCGCTGCGCTTGCTGCGGCCCAGGAGGCCGGCGACCTTTCCGCATTTGAACTTGACGATTGCGCTATCGAGCGACCGGCTGACACTTCTCATGGCGAGTGGACCTCTACCATGGCCCTGAAGTCCGCCAAGCTGGCCCACTGCGCCCCGCGCAAGATCGCCGAGGCCATCGTTGCCCATATGCCCGAGGACCCCGCGATCGAGAAGGTCGAGATCGCAGGCCCCGGCTTCATCAACTTCTACCTCTCCGTTGCCGTCAAGAACGCCATCTTTGGCGAGGCCCGCGAGAAGGGTATGGACTTCGCTAAGTCCAACGTCGGTGGCGGCCTGAAGACCCAGGTCGAGTTCGTCTCCGCCAACCCCGTCGGCCCCATGCACATCGGTCATGGACGCTGGGCCGCTCTGGGCGACTCCCTTTGTCGTGTGATGGACCACGCCGGTTACGACATCCAGCGTGAGTTCTACATCAACGACCACGGCTCTCAGATGAACACCTTCGGTAACTCCATCAGCACGCGCTATATGCAGCTTGCCGACATCATCGCCAAGCAGGGCGTGGATATCGACGAGGCTCACAAGCTTCTGATCGCCGACCGCGACGCCTTTGTTGCCGACGAGAGCGACGAGCACCCCGAGACCCATCCGTATCAGGATAACTTTGCCGAGACTCTGGGCAAGGACTCCTACGGCGGCGACTACATCATCGACGAGGCTGCCGAGTTCTGGCGCACCGACGGCGATAAGTGGGTCAACGCCGATCCGCAGGAGCGCATGGAGAGCTTCCGTGAGCGCGGCTACGTAAAGATGGTCGACAACATGCGCGACCTTTGCCACGCCGTTAACTGCGACTTCGATCGTTGGTTCTCCGAGCGCTCTCTGTACGTGAAGGACACCGAGGGCGAGACCGCCGGCACCTCCGCCGTCGACCGCGCTTTTGAGAAGCTCGACAAGATGGGCTATCTCTACACCAAGGACGGCGCCCTGTGGTTCCGCTCCACCGATCTGGGCGATGACAAGGACCGCGTCCTGATCAAGTCCGACGGCGAGTACACCTACTTCGCCTCCGACGTTGCCTATCACTGGGATAAGTTCCAGCGCGTCGACCACGTCATCGACATCTGGGGTGCCGACCACCACGGCTACATCGAGCGCGTCCGCTGCGTCTGCGACGCTCTTGGCTATCCCGGCAAGTTTGAGGTTCTGCTGGGCCAGCTCGTCAACCTGCTGCGCAACGGCAAGCCCGTCCGTATGTCCAAGCGTAAGGGCACCATGGTGACCCTTCAGGAGCTCGTCGACGAGGTCGGCTCCGATGCCGCTCGCTACACGCTCATTTCCAAGAGCTCTAACCAGATGGTCGACTTCGATATCGAGGCTGTTAAGAAGCGCGACAATTCCAACCCGGTCTATTACGTGCAGTATGCTCACGCCCGCGTGTGCTCCATCCTGCGCCGTGCCGCTGACGTTACGCCCGAGCAGGCTGACGAGATGGGCATGAAGGCCGTCGCCGCGAAGGCCATCGGTGAGAACGTCGATTACTCGCTGCTGACCGACCCGACCGAGCTTGCCCTTTCGCGTAAGCTCAACGAGCTCACCGACCTCATCGCCAGCTGCGCTCGCGACCGCGCTCCGTTCCGTCTGACGCACTTTGCCGAGGAGCTCGCCGGCGACTTCCACAGCTTCTATGCTGCCTGCCAGGTGCTGCCGAGCGAGGGCCGTCCCGTCGACCCCGAGCTTTCGCGCGCCCGTCTGGCCGCTTGCGACGCCGTCCGCGTGACGCTCGCCCTGGTGCTCACCCTTGTTGGTGTCTCCGCTCCCGAGCAGATGTAATCTGCGGGTCATTTGACCGTACAGACTTGGTTTAACTAAGCCTTGAAAGCCCGATCTCCCACGGAGGTCGGGCTTTTTTGCAAACGCCGACGTATTGACGAATTTGGAACTGCTGGAAATACGAAACTATGCCGGTTTACTACGATGAATTGAGATATTCCAACCACGCCGGCTTTTAGCTAAAAAGTGCAAGGTATCTACCTGCGGTTTTAGTTCAACAAGTTTCGGAGTGATCGCGGTTGAGCGATTCATCGTAGTAAACCGCCACAGTTTTGGCGGAGGCAGTCAGATTTGTGGGTGTTAAACCAAAGATTGTCCCTTTTGACTAGTCGTTTAAGAACGTCCTCAATGACTAAGTTGCAGGTGGTTGCGGTTGTGTTACACTAACGCTGCGTATATGACGCAAATATCTCGATACAGATCAATGATGTCCGTCGGTATTTGACGGAGCTAGACTGTTTAGCCGCCCTGAAGGTTTATGCAGGGAGCATGTGATCACAGGGCTTGAAAAGAAAGTTGAGCAAACACTGTGTCTGATCAACAGCAAGAAAACGAAATAACGACGACTCAAGCCGCTCCCGCTGCACCGGTTGTGTCGGATCAGGTCGCGGCGCCCGCGCATGCCTCGGCTCCTGAGACGCCTAAGGCTGCTTCGACGCCTACGCCTGCAACGGCTGAGAAGGCCGTGCCTGCAACTGGTGAGGAGGCTGCTCCGGCAAAGCCCAAGCGTACGCGCCGCACGGCCAAGCCTGCTGCTGACGGCGAGGAGGTCACCAAGCCCAAGCGCCGTACCACGCGCATGACGCGCGTCAAGCGCACCGTTGCAGCTGACTCCTCGGCGCCGATTTCCGATGAGGTCGCGCAGGCACGTGCGTTGGCGCAGATTAGCGAGGCTCAGGTGGTGCGCGCCCGCCGTCGTGCTGCCGAGCGCGAGGCCGCGGCTCTGACCGAGCTTGCAGCTCCGTCTGTGCCCGAGACGCCTGCCGCCACCGAGACCCCTGTCGCCGACCAGCCGACCGAGAAGCCGGTACCGCGCACACGCCGTCGCACGGCTGCTAAGGCCGAGCAGGTTGCCGATCAGGTAACCCCCGAGCTCACTGAGGCTTCGGTCCGTTCCGCGGCAGGGGAGGGCACATCGCCAACTGAGCCCGCTGCGCCTGTCGAGGCCAGCGAAGTTCCCGTTGTCGATCCGGCTTTGCGCCCGCACCGTCGCGGTCGCAAGCCCAAGGCCTTCGTCGAGGCAGAGAAGGCCGCAGCCGCAGCTGCAGCCGCTCGGGATGCTGCGGCGACCGCCGAGTCTGCAACCGCCGCCGACGCGCCCGTCCAGGATGCTACGACTTCCGAGGCCGCTCCCGCCGATGTCGAGCCCGCCGACCTCCGTCCCGGTCGCAGCCGTCGCACTGCTGCTAAGCGCACGTCCAAGGCTAAGGCTGCCAAGAAGGTTGCGTCCGAGGATTCCGCCGAGACGACCGCCGATGCATCGACTGACGCCGCCGAGCCCCAGGACGTCGAACAGCCTGCGTCTGAGAAGCCCAAGCGCGGTCGTAAGAAGTCCGCTAAGGCCAAGGCGTCCGAGCAGCAGGCCGAGGCCGAGCTGCAGGGCGATTCCAAGGCCGAGGCCAGCGATGATACTGTGGCTAACGCCGACGCCGCCGCAACCGATGGCGCCGCGCCCGCCGAGGCCGAAGACAACGCTCGCCCCAACCGTCGCCAGCACAAGCGTAACGACGAGCGCAACGAGCGCAAGGACGAGCGCAACAACGACCGCCGCAACCGCCAGCGCGATCGCAAACAGCGCAACAAGGAGCGCAACGCCGCCCCCACCGAGCCCACGCTTTCGCGTGAGGAACTCGCGGCCATGAAGGTCGCCGAGCTGCGCGAGAAGGCCAAGGAGTTCGAGATCGAGACGACCGGCAAGAAGAAAGCCGAGCTCGTCGAGGAGATCTACGTCACCGCCGCGAAGGCCGAGGGCTTCCGCGACATCAAGGGCATCCTGCAGATTCGTCCGGACAGCTCCGGTATCATCCACGCCCACGGTTACATGAAGTCCAACGACGACGCCTTCGTCCCCGCCTACCTCATCCGCTCCGCGCGTCTGCGCACGGGCGACGTCATCGAGGGCTCGCTTCGTCCTTCGCGCGGCGGCGACAAGCGCGCCGGCCTCGCCAAAATCACGACCGTCAACGGTCTAGACCCCGAGCAGATTCGCAACCGCCCCAAGTTTGGTGACCTCACCCCGGTCTATCCCAACGAGCCGCTGCGCATGGAGCACGGCAAGGACTCCATTACCGGTCGCGCCATCGACATCGTGTCGCCGATCGGCAAGGGTCAGCGTGGCTTGATCGTGTCTCCGCCCAAGGCCGGCAAGACCACGATCCTCAAGAAGATCTGCCAGTCCATCTCGATCAACAACCCCGAGGTGCACCTCATCTGCCTGCTCGTCGACGAGCGCCCCGAAGAGGTCACCGATATGCAGCGCTCCATTAAGGGCGAGGTCGTGGCCTCGACCTTCGATATGCCCGCCGACAACCACACCCGCGTGGCCGAGCTCGTCATCGAGCGCGCCAAGCGCATCGTGGAGCTGGGCGGCGATGTCGTGGTGGTGCTCGACTCCATCACGCGTCTTGCCCGCGCCTACAACTTGGCGGCGCCCGCCTCGGGCCGCATCCTTTCGGGCGGCGTCGATTCGGCGGCGCTGTATCCGCCCAAGCGCTTCCTGGGCGCAGCCCGCAATATCGAGAACGGTGGCTCGCTCACCATCCTGGCCTCTGCCCTCATCGACACCGGTTCCAAGATGGACGAGGTCATCTTTGAGGAGTTCAAGGGCACCGGCAACATGGAGCTTAAGCTCGACCGCGACCTGGCCGACCGCCGCATCTTCCCGGCTATCGACCCCGTTGCCTCCGGTACGCGTAACGAGGACCTGTTGGTTGACGAGCAGATGCGTCCGTTTGTCTTTGGCCTGCGTCGCATTCTTGCCGGCATGAACAACACCGAGCGCGCGGCCGCATCGTTTATCAAGGGTCTTAAGGGCACCAACACCAACCAGGAGTTCCTGGTGCGTTCGGCCAAAAAGCACAGCGACTACGAGCAGACGTTCTAGGTTGTCATCCACGCGCAGCGATAGTCATCAGTGCAATAAAGGGTCGGGGCTTTGAGCCTCGGCCCTTTTCTATATTGCCGCTCCGCGCTTTTTTGACCATAAGACTGGCAAGCAGCAGGTTTCCCGTTTCAATCCGACATCGTCGCTTGCAATCGACAGGGCGGTTTCGCATAATAGCTTTTAAGCTTCGCGACGGAAAACGCAGATGAAACGAACCATATACCGTTGCTTTGGGGCATAGCCCCGCTTCATCTTCTCTCGCGCAGCCAACTGAATGATGCGATTTGGGTGCTGGAAGATGGGGAGAGCTCATGGCTTCTTCTGATGCAACACAACGAGCAGTCCTTGCCGGACTTTCGTGCGGGATCGGCCTTGCCGCTCCCGTGGTTATGTATGCCGCGACGCTGCCGTTTTCGTCTGTGAACGAGACGGTCGTGGCGGGTGCGGTTCCCTTCGCCGTGGGCGCGGTGGCGGGCGTGGGTATCTATGCCGCCTCGCTGGGTATTTCCGAGTACCGTGCGCAGCGTGAAGAGCGTCTATTCCAGCCTGATGCCATGGGCGGTGCCGCCAATCTCAATCAGCATCAAAGCGAGTTCAAGACCGCCTCGATTCCAGCTCAGCAGCAGGATGCGACTCCTTACGCTGCGGCTTCTGCTTCTCAGGCTCAGGCGGAGCAGTCTACCTCGGCATTCCTTTCCGGCCTGACTGGTGCGTTCCAGCGCCGTCATGCCGATGATGGTGTCCCTACCATCGCTCGAGCCGCAGATGCTATGGACGAGGACGAGGCTTGGTCCATGATCGACAGTATGCTCGACGACGATTCGCCGGTGAGCTGCGACCCTGCACACTCGCGCGACGTCTATCAAGTCGCCATCGACGAGCTCACCAACGGCGGGCAGACCGGCTCCTTCAATCGCGACGACATCGCCGCCGCGGCACGCGCCGTGTCTGGCTCCCAGGCCGCCCCTGCGGGCAGCACGGCGGCTTTCGTGGCGCTCGTCGCCAACGCGGCAGCCAATAACGCCTACAGCGCTACCTCGGCGGACGCGAACGCTTCTGCCGACAATTCGTACGTTGATGAAGCCATGACTGCGGACGAGGAGGCCGTTGCCGCCCGCCGTGCCGCCGAAAGCTCGCTTTGGGGCGCTCCTGCCCAGCAGCAGGCGGCTGAGGCTGCGCCGTACAATGCAAACCTCGCCAGCATGCCTATCATCTCCGGTGCCGTGGACATCGATCTCGATGACCTCGATGAGCCTGCAGCCATCACCGCATCGATTGATGCCCAAGATCGCATCGACACCGGCGACCTTCCGGACGCCTCGCTCGAGGTTGATGTTCCCATGGCCGATTACTCGGGCCACGAGGACATGTGGGCCGCCGCCACCGCGATTCTGGATGAGATTGACGAGCCCGCTCCTGTTGCAGCCCCCGCTCCCGTCGCTGCCCCTCAGCCTGCTGCCCCCGCCTATGTCCGCCGTCACAGTGCTGTGTTCCCCGAGGATACTGCCCGTATCTCGCGCGAGAGCATCGAGCGGGCCGAGGCTATTGCCGCCGGCATTATGGAAAACCGTCGTCACGAGCGCGTCAATCAGATCCTCGAGGAAGAGATCGAGCGCCTGCAGTCCTCAACCGCCAAGCGTACGGGCCGTGCCTATCTGAGCGTTATCGAGGGCGGTACCGCCAGTTTCGCGCCGCTCCGCGCGGAGGCATAACTTCTGCATGGTTAAGATCAATCGAAAATGGGCGGTCGCGACCTGCCTGATGGCGCTCTTGATCTGGGGCAATTCGCTGGTTCCCGGCTCGGGATCGGGCTCGCTGAGCCTAACGGTCATGGAAGCTATCCGCGGTTTCCTGCACGGCGTGGGACTTCCATATGAATGGGTGACCAACTTTGTTGTTCGCAAGTGCGCGCATTTTACCGAGTATATGGTGCTCGGCATCCTGGCAACGCACGCCTTTGATTTTGAGGGCCGGCGCACCTTTGACGTGCTGCTGCCCACGGCGGTGTTCCTGCTGCTGATTCCTTCGATCGACGAGACGATTCAGCTCTTTGTGCCGGGACGCGCCGGCATGATCACCGATGTGATGATCGACTGCTGTGGAGCGGCAACGGGCGTTGTGCTCCGATATCTCTTACGGTCGCTGATGTGCGCCAAAAAAGCCACCTAGGACGTATTGTTTGGTCCTAGGCGGCCTTTTTTATTTGAGGGCTTATATGAGTCGTGGTGGCGTCGTTCCGTAGGTCGGATTTGCCGGGCGCGCCACGCCCTGTGGGTGCGTCTGCTACTGAAGCGCCTGTGCGCCCAGGGCCAGGCAACCCATGATGCCCTGCTTGCCCTCGAGGCTGTTGTTGACGATGTAGCTATCGATGTCGTTGACCTCGGGCGTGACGATATAGCCGTTGAGCATCTCAGCGCACTTTTTGCGTGCGAGCGGCACGATGGGGGTGTGGTCGGCCACGCCTCCGCCGATGATGATCTTTTGCGGCGCGTAGCACAGCGTGTAGGTCATGAGCGCCTGTGCCAGATAGCCGGCGAGCAGGTCCATGGCCTCCGGGTCATCGGCCATGTCTCCGGCGCTCTTGCCATCCCAGCGCTTTTTAACGCCGGGGCCGGCGATGAGGCCCTCGAGACAGTTGTCGTGGAAGGGGCAGGCGCTGTGCTCGCCAATGGTGTCGCGCGGGTCGCGCGTGACCAGGATGTGGCCAGCCTCGGGATGCATCATGCCGTGCACGAGCTGGCCGCCCGAGAGCACGCCGGCGCCCACGCCGGTGCCGATGGTCAGGTAGACAACGTCAGTGAGGCCCTGGGCGCAACCAAAGGTGACCTCGCCCAGGCAGGCGACGTTGACGTCGGTATCGTAGCCACAGGGAATATTGAGCTTGTTTTGGATGGTGCCCAGCAGGTCAAAGTAGCGCCATGCCGTTTTGGGCGTCTCCAGGATCTTGCCGTATTGGGGCGACGCGGGGTTGACTGCGGTGGGGCCAAAGGCGCCGATGCCCAGCGCGGCGATGCCCTTGTCGGCAAACCATGCGTTGACGGCCTCAACGGTCTCCTGCGGGGTCGTGGTCGCGATCTGCTCGCGCTCTAGGACCGTACCGTCCGCATAGCCCGTGGCGCAGACCATCTTGGTGCCACCGGCCTCGAGCGCTCCGATAAGCTGCTGCTCTGCCATAGTATTCCTCTCTCTGGGACGAGTTGCTCCGTGACTAAAGTATAGAGCTCTAAATCATTTAAGAAAGCGCTATAGAAAGAAGCCTCGCAACGCGGCGGGCGGTGCGAGGCTTCTTTGGTTGCTTTAGTTGCCGGGCCGTCCTTACCCGCGCGGCTTGATTTTATCACGTAGCGACTTGAGGTTCTCCAGCGCCGCGTTAAGCGTCTCGTCTCGCTTGGCAAAGTGGAAACGAATCAGATGGTTGACGGGCTCGCGGAAGAAGCTCGAGCCGGGCACGGCGCCCACGCCCACCTTTGAGGCCAGGTCCTCGCAGAACTCGAGGTCGCTGTCGTAGCCAAACTCAGAGATATCCATCATCACGTAGTAGGCGCCCTGCGGTACGTTGTGCTTAAGTCCGATACTATCGAGCCCTTGGCAGAACAGGTCGCGTTTGGCGGTATAGAGGTCAAGGACCTCATCGTAATAGCTGCCGTCGAAATTGAGGGCGGTGACGACGGCTTCCTGCAGGGGAGCGGCGGCACCCACGGTGAGGAAGTCGTGGACCTTCTTGATGCGCTCGGTGATCTGGGCCGGGGCAATGGTGTAGCCAAGACGCCAGCCGGTGATGGAGTACGTCTTAGACAGCGAGCTGCAGCTGATGGTGCGCTCAAACATGCCGGGCAGCGTGGCCATATAGACGTGCTCGTGGGGCGCGTAGACGATGTGCTCGTATACCTCGTCGGTAATGCAGTAGGCGTCGTACTTTTTGCAGAGGTCGGCGATAAAAGTGAGCTCCTCGCGCGTAAAGACCTTGCCGCAGGGGTTGGATGGGTTGCACAGGACGATGGCCTTGGGGTCGTTGTCGCGGAAGGCCGCCTCGAGGACCTCGCGATCGAAGTCGAACGTGGGCGGGTTGAGCGGCACATAGATGGGCTCGGCTCCCGAGAGAATGGTGTCAGCGCCGTAGTTCTCGTAGAACGGCGAGAAGATGACGACCTTGTCGCCGGGGTTGGTGACCGTTATCATGGCGGCCATCATGGCCTCGGTGGAGCCGCAGGTGACTACGATATTCTCGTTGGGGTTCACCGGCATGCCCATAAAATGCTCCTGCTTGGCGGCAAGCGCCTCACGCATGGCCTGGGAGCCCCAGGTGATGGAGTACTGGTGGTAAAGCGGCTTGGGGTCGGTGGCGATGGTGCTGAGGCTATCGAGCAGCTGCGCCGGGGGATCGAAGTCAGGGAAGCCCTGCGACAGGTTGACGGCGCCATACTTGTTGGAGATGCGCGTCATACGGCGGATGACGGAATCGGTAAACGTTGCCGTGCGGTTGGAGAGTTCTTTCATGCCGGTCCTTTCGAGCATTTGCAGTGGGGCAAGTTTACTCCTATGAAACCGGTGGGATTTGCTCGAAATGGTCTCGAAAAACTCTTTTCAAAATTCTTGAAAATTGGGGCTTGCATCGCGTGGCGTTCCTTGCAATAATAGTCGAGCGCGAAGCGCACAGGACACGGTGGGTGTAGCTCAGTTGGCTAGAGCGACGGGTTGTGGTCCCGTAGGTCGAGGGTTCGAGTCCCTTTACCCACCCCAGTTCTTGCTTCGTGTTGATATCGGGTCGTTAGCTCAGTTGGTAGAGCAGGGGACTCTTAATCCCAAGGTCCAGGGTTCGACCCCCTGACGGCCCACCCAAAGCATGTTAAAGCGACTGGCTTAGGCTGGTCGCTTTTTTGTTGACCTCGCATGGGGTCGAACCCGTCGGGGCGCGGAGCTGAGGAAATGCGTAAGCATTTGCCAACGCAGCGCGCAAGGCGCCTTGGCGCCGCAGCGACCGCCTGCGCAGCAGGCTGACCCCCTGACGGCCCACCCAAAGATTGTTAAAGTGACTGGCTCAGGCTGGTCGTTTTTTGTTGACCACGCATGGGGTCGAACCCGAAAGGGCGCGGAGCTGAGTAATCTGCACCGTGATTCCCTTAGGGAAACACGGCTAAAGCCCCATAAACGTGCTCTCCTTATGAGAATTATGCTCACGGGGCTCGATGCATGTTGAGAAGTTGTGATCAAACTCAAAGTGAGAATCGATTTAGTCTGCTCGATAGTGCGATCCGAGACTTTCGGTTCGCTTACGCATGGCTTTGACCATTTCCTGTGCTAGTTGAATCTGCGATTGCAGGCGGGCGAGGGCTGCGACTTCGCTGTCCTGGGCTTTCTGTGTGCTCAAGGTCGTTGCCTCTGTCTTCAAGCCCTCAAGCTCGTGTAGTGCCTCGGATAGGCCCGTCTCGGTGCGGTTGATCATGCAATAGGTGCTCATCGTGTGTTTGAGGCTGCGGGTCAGGTGCTCAGCGTTTGCTGTAGCTATGCCATGCTGGGGGAGGGCGATATCCGCCTTCAGGGCCGTCTCAGGCTCTTTCTGTGCTGCAAGGGCTGCCGATGCGCCAGCGATGCGTCCGAATACGATGCCGTTGGCGCTTGACAAGCCACCAATACGGTCGGCGCCGTGCATGCCGCCTGTCGCCTCGCCGCAAGCGTAGAGGCCCTCAACGCCCGTGTGCGCGGTCTTATCGATCTTGATGCCGCCGTTGGCAGCGTGGGCATACATCGCAACGCGCATCTCGTCAGTCGGGTTGATGCCGTGCTCGTCTTGCAGCCAGGTGGCAAAGGTCTGCACAAACTCTGGGACATCCTCGCGGGGGAAGTCGTAGTGGAGTGCCAGGCCTTCGGCACCTGCCTGATCGATGACGAGATCGATAGCGCGGGAGGCCAAGCGTGACGTGAAGGGACCATATCCAGAGCGCTGCTCGAGCAGGTCGTCCAGCTTGTCGTCGGCAATATCTACCGGCTGGTCTACATGCACGTAGCGCCAGGTTTTCTCGTTGAAGACCAAGTTACGCCTGGGCTCGATGAAGCCGGGCATCATCTGCATGAACTCTATATTAGTAAGTGTTGCGCCGTGCGCCAGTGCGATGGCCTGCGAGGAGCTGAGCACATCAGCCGACGTAAGGCTGCGCTCGAACAGGCCGCCTGTGCCACCGGCTGCGATGACCGTGGCCTTGGCAGCAAAGGGCACGATTCGATTTTCGGTAAGGTCGTAAAGTACGGTTCCGGTTATTCTGCCGTTCGTGTCCTCAACAAGATCGATAAGCTCATGGCGGGGGAGCAGGCGAATGCCGAGCGACTCGATCCAGGTTGTCAGAGCGTCCTCAAGGGGCTTGCGGGTGAGGCCGCGCCACATGCGCGTCTTGTGGTCAAAGCAGGGGATAAATTGCTTTTGTTGAGCACTCTTGGCGCTTTGCGGACGCTGGAGCTCAACGCCCAGGTCTTGCTCGAGCCAGTCAATCGCTTGGGGAATGCCGTGGACGAACGTTTGGACGAGTTCGGGGTCGGCAACGCCGCCGCCGACGGCCAGGATGGTGTCGATGAGGTCCTGCTCGTCGTCTTCGTCGACGGGACCGATGAGGCCGAGGCCCCAGGTACCCGGGAAGAAGCTCGATCCACTCATAGTCTTGCCGTCGCTTGCCACAGTGACGGTTGCACCCGTGCGTGCCGCTTCGATGGCGGCGCAAAGGCCCGCAATGCCAGATCCAATTACCAGTACATCAGTCGATTCCATCGGACTCCTTTCTCGTCCGGCGCATTGTCGCACGGGTGATCGGCAATGGGGCCGCAAAGACCCGGCAAATCGGTAAAGGGCAAATATGGCAGGTGGACGTTAGGGGTATTTTGGCAATCCGTCTCACTCCACCTCGGAGCTCATCTCAACTGATATATCGAATCGTTTTGGATTTTCATGGCAGAGTAGTTAATTTGGGACGGGGTTCTTTTAGCTACCCTGTGCCTCGGGTCGATTCGCTCGCCACGAAATGGGCCTATCTACTACGTTTGGGCGGTCACCCCCAACCATACCGAGAATCACAAAATCAAACCCGCAGGTAGACGGATTATTGATTTTCCCAAAACCTGGCTATGGTCGAGCCATGCGGGCCAAACGTAGTAGATGAGCCGTTTTCGTGGCGCGACCCAAACCGATTGACAGCTTTGGGACAAAAAAGAGCCGCTACCCGGGTGGATAGCGGCTCCAAAGCTCAACTATATGAGCATCGCGCAAGCGCGATTAGGCCTTGAGGGCCTCCTCGACGGCGACAGCGCAGGCGACGGTGGCACCGACCATGGGGTTGTTTCCCATGCCGATGAGACCCATCATGTCGACGTGCGCAGGCACGGAGGAGGAACCGGCGAACTGGGCGTCGGAGTGCATACGGCCCATGGTGTCGGTCATGCCGTAAGAGGCAGGGCCGGCGCCCATGTTGTCCGGGTGCAGGGTACGGCCAGTGCCGCCACCAGAAGCGACGGAGAAGTACTTCTTGCCAGCCTCGAGGCGCTCCTTCTTGTAGGTGCCAGCGACGGGGTGCTGGAAGCGCGTGGGGTTGGTGGAGTTACCGGTGATCGAGATGTCGACGTTCTCGTGCCACATGATGGCAACGCCCTCGCGGACGTCGTCGGCGCCGTAGCAGTTGACGGCGGCGCGGGGACCATCGGAGTAGGGGATGGTCTCGACGACCTTGAGCTCGCCCGTGAAGTAGTCGAACTGGGTCTTTACGTAGGTGAAGCCGTTGATGCGGGCGATGATCTGAGCAGCGTCCTTGCCCAGACCGTTAAGGATAACGCGCAGCGGCTTCTTACGAGCCTTGTTGGCGTTCAGAGCCAGGCCGATAGCGCCCTCAGCGGCAGCGAAGGACTCGTGGCCGGCCAGGAAGGCGAAGCACTCGGTGTCGTCGGAGAGCAGCATAGCGCCCAGGTTGCCGTGGCCCAGACCGACCTTGCGGTCCTCAGCGACGGAGCCGGGAACGGTGAAGGCCTGGATGCCCTCGCCGATGATGGCAGCAGCCTCAGAAGCGGACTTGGCGCCACGCTTGACAGCGAGAGCGCAGCCGAGGGTGTATGCCCACTCAGCGTTCTGGAAGGCGATGGACTGGGTGTTGTTGACGATCTCACGCGGGTTGAAGCCCTTGTCGGTGCAGATCTGCAGAGCTTCCTCGAGGGAGGCGATGCCGTTGTCGGCGAGGCACTTGTTGATCTTGTCAGCGCGGCGCTCGTAACCTTCGAACGTAACAGTCATAGTTATTTCCCTCCCTTTCTACTCGTGAACCGGGAACACGCTGGCGACGGAGTGAGTCTCCTCGTCGGTGCGCGGGTCGATGTACTTGGCAGCGTTCTCCCACTGACCATAGTGGCCCATAGCGCCAGCGATGGCCTCCTCGGGGGTCTTGCCGGCCTTGACGGCGTCGGTGAACTTACCGAGGTTCAGGAACTCGAACGCGATGATCTCGTTCTTGTCGTTGAGAGCCATGCGGGTGACGTAGCCCTGGGCGAGCTCGAGGTAACGAGCGCCCTTGGCCTTGGTGCCGAACATGGTGCCGACCTGGGAGCGAAGGCCCTTGCCGAGGTCGTCGAGGGAGGCGCCCACGGGCAGGCCGCCCTCGGAGAACGCGGTCTGGCTGCGGCCGTAAACGATCTGCAGGAAAATCTCGCGCATAGCAACGTTGATGGCGTCGCAGACGAGGTCGGTGTTGAGGGCCTCGAGGATGGTCTTACCGGGAAGGATCTCGGAAGCCATGGCGGCAGAGTGGGTCATGCCCGAGCAGCCGATGGTCTCAACGAGGGCCTCCTCGATGATGCCGTCCTTGACGTTCAGCGTGAGCTTGCAGGCGCCCTGCTGAGGTGCGCACCAACCCACACCGTGCGTAAGACCGGAGATGTCGGAAATCTCCTTAGCCTGGACCCACTTGCCCTCCTCGGGGATGGGTGCGGGGCCGTGGTATGCACCCTTGGCAACGGGGCACATGTTCTCCACTTCCTGTGAGTACTGCATGCCTCTCCTCTCTATCGTGTTGGCGTCCCGTTTGGGGGTCGTGGCTGGCGATTGCCGGGCGACCCTTCGAAAGGGACATGACATGCAGCCCCTATAATACCGCGAAATGCACGGAATATTCGGCGAACGGCTCAGTTTTCGCATCGAGAAGTCCTGAAGTTTTAATTGAAACGGTTTAACTCTATGTTCTGTGGTCGTGAACTTCCGTAGAGGGGGTCCGTCTTGGGCAAGCTATTGGTCAGCTCTTGTAAGCATTGCGGGGGTTGACCTGTTGCAACGATGCCGTTCGCCGCCTGATTACTGCCTTTGGCCGCGCGAGTGTATTGTTTTGCGTGAATGTTTTGATGGCACGCTTCAATCGTGCTGTATTGGATGGCAAGCAGATCCCGGCGAAGGGAGCGCCATGCAACGCGTTTGGAGAACGGTTACCGGCTTTTACCATGTCTGTGCCCGCGGTACGGGCAAGCAGCTCATCTTTGAGGGCGATGAAGACCGGTGGGAGTTCTTGGAGCTGATGCGTGAGTGCTGCCGCAAGGCGGGCGTGACGGTTATCGCCTGGTGCCTTATGGGCAATCACGTGCGTCTGGTGCTTGCAGATTACGAGGACGCGATGAGCGCGGCGATGCACCGGCTGCTTTTGACGTACGCGCGGCGGTTCAATAAACGCACGGGGCGCACAGGGCATCTGTTCCAGAACCGTTTTGACCGGCGCTCGCTCGATACCGACTGGCAGGTGATGGAGGCTATTCGCTCCGTTCACGCCGATCCGCAGGAGGCGGGCATGAGCCTAATCGAGCGTTACCCCTGGAGCAGCTTTGCGGAGCATCTGCGCGCTTACGACAGTGATGCGGCAGATGCCGCGAGGGGATTTTCTGATCCTTCTTGCGTGCTTGAACTTTTTGGTTCTGCCGAGGGCTTTATTGCCTATTCGCTTTCGACGCCCGACGGTAGCGAGCCGGCGCTGTGCGATATGAAAGAGACAGAGTGGGAACGCCACGCCTTTGCCGACAAGATGGCGAAGAGCCTCGGGGTTCCGCTCCACGGGGTTAAAGCCGCGCCGTCGGCGCAGCGCAACATCGTCATTCTTGGATTGCACGATGCCGGTTTTACGGTGCGTCAGATTGAGCGATATACGGGGATTGGCAAAAGTACCGTTTCTCGTATCGTGCGTGCCTGTGCACGAACGGCGGTGCAGACTGGCCGAAACGTGGCGTAGGACTGCCTGTGCACCGCAGCTGGGGTCGCCCATATGCCACAACCATTGTTCTAAAAGCTTGGTACGGTAACTGCACTTCTTAATATGCATAGAACAATCGTCATCTTGCATAAAATAACAGCTCAGTCCGGGTTTGCCCGTGCCTACCCCCGTCTGCGCCGTGCAAAAAACGGAGTTTTCAGCATCGTGGTGCTGTCGGCACTGCCGCAATCTTGCAACATACAGGTTCCGAAGCTATTTATGCCTTCCGATGCGCCTCCGAAGCGCATGTATGTGATCCCTGAGACCGCGATGCTTGTTCTAAAACACAATATATATGCGCCTAAAGACGTTGATTAACGCTTTCGATGCGTATACACACAGCTTGGCGTGCTGAATACTCGCAAATATGCACGCCGCTCCCTATGGGACCCGTCTGCGGCAGGCGCGAAGCGAGTCGGAGCTTCGCAGAACGGGGCTTGGCGCATTGCTTGGCGGGCCCGGGGCCCTGCCGCAGGCCTTTGGTGCTGTGGAAAACGCCCGTGCTCGCGTCTGGCTGTGTGGCAAATGTCAGACGGGGCGCCGGACGCGCGGACTTTGTGCGTTCGCGCTCATTAGGTAAAAACAGAGCCGCCCGTATCGGGCGGCTCGGCAATCAAAAACCTTGGATTCGGGGCATAAACTACTGGTTTGTTTGCCCCTCGAGCATGCCGTCGAGGGTGCGCCAGGCGAGCTCGGCGCACTTGACGCGGGCGGGCATGTGCGAGATGTCCTGGAGCTGGGCGGCTTCGTCCAGGTCTTCCAGGTCCTCCTCGGAGAGCTGCTCGCCGCGGATCATGGCGAGGAAGAGCTCTGCCAGGCGGTGAGCTTCCTCGACGGTCTCGCCGGTGATGAGGTCGGCCATGATGTCGGCACTGGCCTGACTGATGGCGCAGCCGTGGCCGGTAAAGGAGGCCTCCTCGATCACGCCGTTCTCGACGCGCAGCTGCAGGGTGAGCTCGTCGCCGCAGCTGGGGTTGATGCCGTCGTGCTCGTGCGTGGGAGCATCCATCTCGTACTTATAGTCGGGGTGCGAGTTGTGCTCCATAAATGTGGTGGAGGTGTACAGATTACCCATTGAACGTGCTCCAAACGTGATGCAGGCCGGCGATGAACTTGTCGATGTCGGCCTTGTCGTTGTAGAAGGCCACGCTGGCGCGGCAGCAGGCAAGGTTCTCGACGCCCAGCCAGGTAAGCAGCGGCTGCGCGCAGTGGTGGCCGGCGCGGATGCAGACGCCGTCCATGTCCATGATGCTCGCGACGTCGTGCGGGTGGATGCCCTTGACGTTAAAGCTCACAACGCCGTGGTGGTTGTCCCAATAGATGGAGCCGATGATCTGGACAAAGTCGAGCTGCATGAGTTCGCCCATCAGGTAGTGGACGAGTGCCTGCTCGCGGGCCTGGATGTTCTCGTAACCCACGGTGTTGACCAGGTAGTCGAGTGCCGCACCCGTGGCGAAGATTCCGGCGGCGTCCTGCGTGCCGGCCTCGAACTTCTCGGGGACGGGCGCCCAGACGGCGTCCTGCTCGGTGACAGAGTCGATCATTTCGCCGCCGGTGAGCATGGGCGGCATGGCGTTGAGCAGGTCCATCTTGCCCCACAGCACGCCGATGCCCATAGGGCCCATGGCCTTGTGTGCGCTAAAGGCAAAGAAGTCGGCTCCCAGGTCGGCCACATCGACCGGCATGTGCGGCAGCGACTGCGCACCGTCGACGACCAGGTAGCCGCCGTACTTGTGCACGAGTTTGCCGAGGTTCTTGACCGGGTTCTCGACGCCCAGCACGTTGGAGACCTGGCCCACGGCCAGGATCTTGGTCTTGGGACCAACCTTGGCAAGAACTTCCTCGGTGGTGAGCTGGCCGGTCTTGGTGGGGTAGAGGTAGACGAGCTTGGCGCCGGTCTCGCGGCAGACCTGCTGCCACGGAATCAGGTTGGAGTGGTGCTCCATGATGGTAATGACGACCTCGTCACCGGGCTCGAGCACCGTTGGCGCAAAGCTCTTGGCGACCAGGTTGAGCGACTCGCTCGTGTTGCGGGTGAAGACGACCTCGTTGGCCCGGGGGGCGCCGATGAGGTTGGCAATCTGCTGGCGCACCTTCGCGATGGCCTCGGTGGCCTCGACGGACAGCGAGTACAGGCCGCGCAGGGGGTTGGCGTTCATGCGCTGGTAGAAGTCGCGCTCGGCGTCGAGCACGCAGGCAGGGCGCTGCGCGGTGGCGGCGCTATCGAGGAAGGCGATCTCGGGGTGCTGCTGGAACAGCGGGAACTGCGCCTTGTAGGGATTGGTCTCGATGTCGACGGTAGGCCAGCCGCGTGAGGCCTCGTCGCTGGCGTCGAGCTCCATAGGCTCCGGTGCGGTACAGGTGTCGCATTTAACGTGCTCGGTGTCGATCATGCGAGCTCCTCCTCGAAATTGTCGATCAGGTTGTTGCCCAAGCGGACGACGGCGGCGCGGGTGCGCTCGTCGGTCGCGGAAAGCGCAGCGTCCTCCAGCTTGGCACGGATGAACAGGTCCTCGGCGGCGTTTTGGTCAAGGCCGCGGCAGGCGAGATAGAACAGCTGCTCGTCGCGGACGTGGCCGATGGTGGCGCCGTGGTTGCCGGCGACGTCGTCCTCGTCGCAGAGGATGACGGGGACGGTCTTGTTGTCGACGCCCTTGTTGGCCAAGAGCACCGTCTCGCGTTCGGTGCCGACGGCACCCTTGCAGCCGTGCGCGAGGTCGATGGTGCCACGGTAGACCTTCTTGGACGTGCCGGTCAGCACGCCGTTGGCGTCGATCTCGCACTCGGTCTTGCGACCGCGGTGGCGCAGCTCGTAGTTAAAGTCGCGCACCTGCTCTCGGGCGCCCAGGTAGTCAGTATCGATGGTGACCTTGGCGGTATCGCCTAGCAGGTCGCCGGCAAGGCCGGTGGCGCTGGCGCCAGCGCCCAGGACGGTGTGCTGCACGTTGACGCGCGCGCCCTCGTCCAGGAACAGGCCGGTGTCGTCGAGTGCGATCCAGCTATCGTCGAGCGTCTGCGTGCAGGCCACGTTGACGGTGGCGTACTCGTGGGCGCACACGCGCAGCACGGATCCCACGACGCCCTCGCCGGCAACGGGGGAGTCCAGGGCAATAAGCAGATCGAGCGTCGACTGAGGACGGGCGACGACGTCGATGGCGGCGATGGCCGCGGCGGCATCGACACCGCTCACACGTACGGTAACCGTGGCGTGCTTGTATGCGGGCACATCGATGACGACGCGCTTGGTGGCGTGGTCGGCCAGGTAGGTGTAGGCAGCCTCGCCCATGCCAGTCTCGAAGGCCTCAGCGGGGGAGAGCTCCTCCTCCAGCTTAATGGCACCGGCCTGGTAGACGGAGGTGGCGGGCACGTCGAGCTCGGTCTCGGGCGTGATGCGGGCGCGGTCGGCGGCATCGCCGGGCGCGGAGGCGCGGCGCTCGGGGAAGCGCTCGGCCATGGCGTCCATGGCGGCGTCGAACGCGTCTGCCACGCCAGCAAACTGCTCGTCCAAGCCCTCAACCTCAATGGTCTCGGCGGGAGCGGGGGCAAGCTCGTCAGAGAGCTCGAGCTTGGTCTGGTTCATCTTGAGCCAACCCCAAGTGGCTGCCGGCATCGCGTTGACCTGCTCAAGGGTGGTAGCAGCGGTGTTGGTGGTCTGTTTCATTATCCGATCGCTCCTTCCATCTCGAGCTTGATCAGGTTGTTCATCTCGACGGCGTACTCCAGCGGCAGCTCCTTGGAGACCGGGTTGGCAAAGCCGTTGACGATCATGGTGCGGGCCTCTTCCTCCGAGATGCCGCGGCTCATCAGGTAGAACACCTTGTCGTCGCCGATACGTCCGATGGTGGCCTCGTGGCCGATATCGACGTTCTTGGCGCGGATGTCCATGGCCGGAATAGTGTCGGAGCGGCTCTGGTCGTCGAGCATCAGCGACTGGCAGCTCACGGTTGCCTTGGAGCCCTCGGCCTTGGGCGTCGCCACAATAGAGCTGCGGAACGTCTGGATGCCGCCGCTCTTAGAGATGCCCTTGGTCTCGACGGTTGCCGAGGTATCGGGTGCGTTGAGCACGACCTTGCAGCCGGTGTCGAGGTTTTGACCGGCGCCGGCAAAGGTGATGCCGGTAAAGCTGGAACGGGCGCGGCGGCCGTTGAGCACGCTCATGGGATAGAGGTAGCCCACGTGGCTGCCGAAGGAGCCACTGATCCACTCGATGTCGCCGTCCTCGTCCACGCGCGCACGCTTGGTGTTGAGGTTGTACATGTTCTTGGACCAGTTCTCGATGGTCGAGTAGCGCAGGTGTGCGCGTTTGCCCACAAAGAGCTCGACGGCGCCGGCGTGGAGGTTGGCTACGTTGTACTTGGGCGCGGAGCAACCCTCGATAAAGTGCAGGTCGGCGTCGTCCTCGACGATGATGAGCGTGTGCTCAAACTGGCCGGCGCCCTTGGCGTTGAGGCGGAAGTAGCTCTGCAGCGGAAAATCGAGCTTGGTGCCCTTGGGCACGTAGACAAACGAGCCGCCCGACCACACGGCGCCGTGCAGGGCCGCAAACTTGTGGTCGGTGGGCGGGATGAGCGTCATAAACTTCTCGTGGATGAGCGGCTCCCACTGCGGGTCATGCAGGGCTTCCTCAATACCGGAGTAGACGATGCCCATCTTGGACGCCGTGTCCTGCATGTTGTGGTAGACGAGCTCGGAGTCGTACTGCGCGCCGACGCCCGCCAGGTAGCTGCGCTCGGCCTCGGGGATGCCCAGGCGCTCAAAGGTATTCTTGATGTCGTCGGGCACCGACTCCCAGTCGTGCTTTTGTTCGGTGTTGGGCTTGACGTAGGTGACGATGTTGTCCATGTCCAGGCCCTCGATGGAGGGGCCCCACGTCGGGTCGGGAAAACGGTTGAAGATCTCGAGGGACTTTAAGCGCAGGTCGAGCATCCACTGCGGCTCGTCCTTTTTGGCGCTAATCTCGCGCACGATGTCGGGCGTGATGCCGGCGTCGAGGCGCTCGAATCCCTCCTCGCCATAGGTGAAGTCGTAGAGGCTGCGGTCGATGTCCGCGACCTCGGTGCGGTTCTTGGTCATTGCGTCGCCCCTTTACGCCTGCTGCTCGGCAGCGGCGGCCTCGGCCTGGGCGCGCTGCTCGGCGGCCTCGCGCTCGAAGGTCTCAAAACCGTTCTTGTCGATCCAGGGGATGAGCGAGGCGTCGTCCTCGCGCACGATGTGGCCCTTGACCATAACGTGGACGCGGTCGACATCCAGGTGCTCCAAGATGCGCGTGTTGTGTGTGATGATGAGCATGGAGCCGTCGCAGCTCTTGCGGTAGGCGTCCATGCCATGACTGACGGTGGAAAGGGCGTCGACGTCCAGGCCGGAGTCAGTCTCGTCCAGGATGGCGAGCTTGGGCTGCAGCAGCAGAAGCTGGAGCATCTCGACCTTCTTTTTCTCGCCGCCCGAGAAACCCACGCCCAGCTCGCGGTTGAGGTAGGCGGTATCCATGTTGAGCTCGGCCGCGAGCTCCTTCACGCGGCGGCGGAACTCCTTGCCCTTCATCTCCAGGCCGGGGCGGCCGGCGATGCTGGCGCGCAAAAAGCTCGACAGTGGCACGCCCGGAATCTCGACCGGGGCCTGGAAGCTCAGGAACAGGCCGGCGCGCGAACGCTTGTCGGTGGTGAGCTCGGTGATGTCCTGGCCGTCAAAGACGATGCGGCCGTCGTTGACCGTGTAGACGGGGTCGCCCATGACCAGGTGGCCGAGGGTGGACTTGCCGGCGCCGTTGGGTCCCATCAGCACGTGGGTCTCGCCGGCGGCGACGTTGAGGTTGACGTTGTGGAGGATGGTCTTCTCGTCCACGGAGGCGGTCAGACCTTCGATGGAAAGCAGCGGATTTGCGCTCATGCTGTCCCTCTCTGTATATGGTGTACTCATAGGTGTACTAAACCCTAGGAATCTTCTCGGAATAAAGTTACTATGGGTTCGGCGTTAGTCAAGGGAAAACCCGACTAATCCACTCGACTTTTTAGATGTGGGACATAATAATCAGGTTTGTTTGCCCCGCGTGCATAAGATTTGGGACAAACACTCCTGGTATTTTGTCCCAGCAACGATGGGAGGGTAGGTATGCTCATTTCTTCCAAGGGCCGCTATGCCCTCCGGCTGATGATCTATATCGCGGCGCTCGGCGACGCCGAGGGCAAGATTGCCCTGCGCGAGGTTGCCGACCGCGAGCATATCTCGCAAAAGTATTTGGAGCAGCTGGTTCGTCCGCTTATGAAGGCTGGCCTGCTTAAGAGCGTGCGCGGCAAGGGCGGCGGCTACATGATGGCCAAGGATCCCTCCGAGGTACGTGCGGGTGACATCCTGCGCGCCGTCGAGGGCAGCACGGCGCCCGTGGCGTGCGACGGCATCGACAACAGCTGCACCCGCAGCGATTTGTGCTCGACCGTCAAGTTCTGGCGCGGTCTGGACGACGTGATCGAAAAATACGTCGACGGCGTGACGTTGGCCGACCTAGCCGCCGTTCCCGAGATCAACTTTGACATTAAGCTGTAAGGGCTGCAAATGACATCTCTCGACAAGGTGTACAAGCAAATCGAAGTTTTTGCTCGGGAATGTGACGCCGAGAAGGTCGTGTTGTTTGGTTCTCGTGCTCGAGGCGACAACTTGCCCAAGAGCGATATTGACATCGCCGTAGCAGGTTGCCGGGATTTCGGCCGTTTCTCATATTTGATCGAGGAACATCTTGATACTCTTTTAGATGTAGATGTCGTCAATCTCGACGAGTCCCTCTCGCAGCAATTGCTCGATGAGATTGCCAGGGATGGTGTGATTCTGTATGAAAAAATATGAGAACTTTGTTAGCGCCTTGGCGAATCTTGAGGATGCGCCCAATCAGGATCTCAACAATGATTTTGTTCAGAGTGGATTGATTAATAAGTTCAATCTTCAATTTGAACTGAGCTGGAAGCTCCTTAAGCGTCTGCTCGAGTATGAGGGCGCCACGCTTGCCGCGTCGGGGTCTCCTCGTGCCATCGTGAAGGAGTCGTACCGATTCTACGACTTTATTGATGAGGCGGCCTGGCTAGACATGCTCAGAGACCGCAATACGAACGTCCATATCTACGACAACAAGCTCGCTCAAGATTTGATTCAGCGCATCTTGAACGTCTATATCCCCGCTTTCTGTCAGTTGAGGGACGGGCTGATGGAGCGATACGGCGAGCTTCTGATGGCGCCCGACGACCAGTTTGTTTAATTCCTTAAGATTTCGCGGAGGGTTGTTGCCGTTTACCGAGGGGTTGTTGTGCAACAACGGGCGAGCTGCAATACTTATTTCTATCTTTGCAAACTGCACTTTAACTATACCAATGCAGGGAGGATCTTATGCAGCCCAAGCATTCCGCGATTGTTGCGGGCCTGACGCTGGCGCTTTCGTTTAGCGCCGTTACCGCGCCCGCGCCCGCCGCTGCCGAGGAACCCACGCCGGGCGTTGCCTCGGATGCCACCGATATCGACAAAGGCCTCTACACCCAGCAGTCCTTCTCGGGCGTGCTGAGGTCGGTCCAGGGCGTTTCGTTTGTCAACGTGACTCCCGAGATGAAGTACTTTACCAAGTACGAGAGCCATGGCAACTACAACCAAGGCTTTTCGTATGGCGACGGTTATAACGCGCTGGGCTATTACCAGTTCGACCGTCGTTGGTCGCTCATCCCGTTTATGAAGCAGGCCTACAACTACAACCCCGAAAAATACTGCATGCTCAAGGATGCGATTGATCGCGGCAGCGAGATTTCCAACACGAGCAATGCCATGTACGAGAACGGCCAGCTCACCGAGCTGGGCCATATCGCGCAGGATGCCTTCCAAGGTGCTTATAACACCGATCCTGTTGAGTTCTCAGCACTTCAAGATGCCTATGCGTACAACTCGTACTATGCGGTGACCGAGGCGTGGCTTAAGAGCGCTCTTGGCATTGACATCTCCGGCCGCGCCGATTGCGTCAAGGGTATGGTGTGGAGCATCACCAACATGTGCGGTACCGGTGGCTGCAGAGACTTCTTCCGCTGGGCGAATCTTTCCAACGATATGTCCGACCGCGAGTTTGCGACGGCGCTCTCCAATAGCGTGGTCAACAATGTCGCCACCAAGTTTTCAAGTCAGCCCCAGTATCATGAGGGCTGGAAGAACCGCTACCGCAACGAGCTGAAGGACTGCTTGGTTTATATCGCCGAGGACGAGGCCGCTGCCGCTGCGACGCCCGTGCAGCCCGAGCCTGCGCCGGCGCCCTCGCCGACACCTGATTCGAATGACGGCTCGAGTGACGATGCCAACGATGACAGGATGGATGCGCCCTCGACCGATGCTGACGGTAATGGCTCTGCTGGTGGCACTACCAACGACGGCTCTACCTCGAACGGCTCCGATTCGAACGGCTCTGCTGCGGGCGATTCGTCTTCAAGCTCTGCCGGCAATACGGACAGCGACGCTTCTGGTTCGACCGACGCTGGCACCTCTAACTCATCTACCGGCTCGAGCGATTCGTCCGTTGACACCGGCTCTAACAACGGCTCCGGCTCTGACACGACCCCTGATTCCGATGCTTCCAAGGACGACTCGAATAAGGCGCCGGACGCTCCCGTTGCTTCGCCGGACAAGAAGCCTTCTTTCTCCGAGCAGCTTGGTTCTACGCTGGGTTCTTCGCTGATGGCTGGCGTCAATAACGGCTCGGCCCAGAACAAGGACAACTCTGATCAGGTTTCCACGGAAAAGACCGAAGCCGCAAAGGGCGACTCCAAGGACAAGGCTTCCGAGAAGGCTGAATCCGATAAGGGTCCTAGCTCTGATGAGAAGGGCGACAAGTCCGGTCAGAAGAAGGACGAGAGCAAGACCGAGGGCGAAAAGAAACAGCCCGAAGACGACGACAAGAGCGGTGCTGACAACCAAGTCCAAGAGCAAAATGACTCCAAGACGGTGACCACTACAACCACGACGACTACAACGACCAAGTCATCTGGCGGTAACATGCCCAAGACGGGCGACCTTATCGTTATGGCGAGCCTTGCCAGTGCAAGCTTGGCCACGCTGGGTGCCACGTCTATTGTGAGTGGCAAGCATAAGCTCGATCAGCAAAAGAAGGCTGCTGGGCAGAACGACTCCGAGGAGTAGTCCCTTTCGGTTGCCCGACAACTAAAGATTCGCAATGGGGGCCGGTGCAGTTGCATCGGGCCCCATTTTGTTGCACAACGATTTGTTATGCCCCCTCAAGGCCTTTGTTCCTACCGTTGCCCGATGCCTTTGCACGGATCCAGCGTTGCACTTGAACTGCTCGCTACAATGGGCTTCGTGCTGCGTTTTAGGGAGAAGTTACGATGTCTGAACAGGAGTATTGCAACAGTGCCGATACTTTTGGCGTACGGCTTGTCAACCATGTCGATGATGCGGTTTTGCCGGTCGGTGTGCATGATTTTGCCGATGCCATTGGTCGTTGCACGCTGGTCGACAAGACCATGTTTATTGCCGATGTGTTGGACTGCGACGCGTCCGTTGTGGTGTGCTGTCGACCCGAGGGTTTTGGCAAGAGCATGAACTTGTCGATGCTCAGGGCTTTTCTGGAGCGTCCAGCGGTCGGTCGCGCTGGTCAGCGTTTGTTTGCCGATGCTCAGATTTGGGATGCAGACGGCGGGCGCTATCGGGATGAGTATGCTTGCTATCCGGTGATATCGCTGGACTTTTCTGGCGCTGCGAGGCGTGGGGCCGCTGTTGCCGGCGTCGTGCACAATGCTCTTTCGGGCGAATGTGTTCGCTTGTTGCCACTCTTGGAAGCTCCGGATTTAGCTCGAGACAAGGTACGTCACATCGAACGCGTTGCGCGTGGCGCGGCGAGCGAGGACGAGGTCGCCTCGGTGCTTGGCGTGCTCATTGAGCTGCTGGAGATGGCCTGCGATGAACAGGTTGTATTGCTCGTTGATGGGTACGACGCGGCGTGGTTGGGCCGTGCGATCGCGAGGGGCGCTTCCGGCGCCGATCCGGCAGGGCTACTTGACCGTGTGCTGTTTGACGCCATTGCTGCCGCGGGCCATTCGCTACGCTTTGCATGTCTGATGGGGGAGTGTCCCGGTCCTGCCGAAGCGGCGCTTTCTTCGCGCGGCTGCTCGTATTGTCTGACGACGCCGCTGTCGGCGTGGTGTGACCGATGTTTCGGTTTTTCGGATGCCGAGGTCGAGGCTCTTTTGAATCATGCTGGGCGCGAGGAATACCTGGATGATGCGCGTGAATGGCTCGAGGGGTATCGGTTTGGCAGGGCCTATTGCTCGAGTCCAGAGCGTGTGATCGGTTTTCTGGGCCGAGGCTGCACGGCGCCTGTGCGTGCCGATCTGTATGGATATGCCGATTGCCTGAGTAGGGTAGTTGCCGGGTGGAATCTCGACCGCCTTTCGGTCTTGTTTGATTTGCTCGAGGCCCATGGGTGCGCTGAGGCCCCGCTTTGTTTGGGCACTGCAGAGCCAGATGTCTCGCCTGACGATGGCATGTGGACAGCGCTGTATCTGTCCGGTTTTCTCACGACGGATATGACTGAGGAGCCAGAGCATGGCGATCGCTTCCGTGCTTTGCGATTGCCCAATAACGAGCTTCGCCAGGCCTTGCGTCTAGTGATTATTGAGTGGTTTGAGTGCGCTGCAGAAGACATTCGAGACGTCGATGCGTTTCGCGACGGGCTGTGCCATGGGAACGAGGATACCGTGAGGCGGGCGCTAAGCCGCATCTTGGGAGATGCGGGAATCGGTGCGACCGACCCAGATACACCGCTGCCATATCACCTACTCTTGCAAGGACTCTGCTTTGGATTGCCGGGCTATGCCAATCCTGCCTCGAGGCGAAAGTGTGGCGCGGGTCGCTGGGACATCCAGGTTTTCCCTACGGGTGCCGTGTTCGACGTAGCAGACACGATTGGCATGCTGGACGAGCGCCCGCTGATAACGATTAACTTGATGTATGACCCCGATGTGGATGCGCTGGGCCTGGAATTGCTGGCCGTGCAGTCGCTACTCGACATAGAGCGCGACGGCATCGACGAAATCCGTGTGCCGCGACCCGGCGTGGGTCGCATGCGCTGGGGGTTCGGTTTTGATGGGCAGCATGTGGCTACGGTGTGCCAGCGGCTTTAAGCGCCGAGGTGTTTCCGACTTCCGTTACTCGGTGTCCTTCATGGGCGGCATGGGCTTCCAGTTGGGGTCCTTGATGATCTTGCGGGCGTCCTTCATGCCGCGGCGCAGCGCCGGAATTCCGGTCTTAAAGCACTTGTCAACGGCGGCCAGGCGAATAAATTCCTTGCAGAAGGTCGCGGCGTTGCCCAGACGGAACAGCACGGGGTGATAGTCGCCGTAGATCTGCATGTAGCGGGCCAGATAACCGCGGTTGCGCATGATGTAGTAACGGTTGGTGTCGCTCGTAGAGTTGAGCTGGCGCTTGCCGGCGATATCCCAGTTAGAGACAGCGCGGGCGCGCTTGAGAACCACGTCGGCAACAACGGCGGCGGGGAAGTGCTGGCTGGCCACGTAGCCATAGCAGGCATCGTCGCCGTAGATAAAGAAGCGCGCGTCGGGCAGGCCAATCTTGTCGACCACGCGGCGCGAGAACATGCCGCCCTCAAAGCACAGCTGGTTCATGGTGCGGTAGCCCTCGGGACCCAGATCCCACTTGGCGACAGGGTTTGGAATGCCGAGCGAAAGGATCAGTTGGTACTGCCAAAAGAACGCGCCGCCGTCGAAGTCCAGGCGCGAACCCTGGATGACATCGTAGCGGTCGGTCCACTTGGCCAAGCGCTCGATGCCTTCGGGGATGACGAGCACGTCGTCGTCCATCACCCAGAACCACTGGGCGCCCAGGTCGTAGGCGCACTTGGTGCCGGCGGAGAAGCCGCCCGCGCCGCCACCGTTTTCAAGCTGCGGGGCGTAGATGACGCGGTCGGTGCCGCCCTGCGCGTCGGGCTGCTCGGTGTCGATGCCCCACAGGTTGGCCAAGCGCTCGTTGAATGCGGTGCACATGGTCTCGGTCTCGCGCGAATTCTCGTTATCGACAATCACGATGCGCCAGGGCGTTGCCGTGAGCTCGGTCATGGAGTCGAACAAGTTGGCCAGGAGTTCCTGGCGCTTGTACGTAACGACGACGATGGCGAGCTTATCGATGGGAGCGGGGAGGGTTGAAGGCATGGGGCAATATATCCTTTCACGCGCGGCGGGCGAGTGCTGCGCGGAAGCTATCGAATACGTCCTTGGGACTGTCCTATTGTAAAGGCTCGGCGCACCTTGGCGGCAAGCTTTGAATAAAACGCAGGAACCTGCCACGGCTGTAGCGGCTTTAGCGTCTTACGGCAGCGTGTCTATTGTCGCTTGAGCTTGCGAGCGATAAGGCTTCTAGCTGCGTCGATGATGAGGAGCACTAAGGCAAAGACGATGCTAATGACGGTACCCGTGACGATGCATATAGCTGCCGGGCTGTTTTGGCTGAGCAGTATGTTTGCGAGCAACGTATTGAAGACGGGACGCCACAGGCTACTGGTGAGCGACTGCATCACATAGAAACCGAGCGTGGCGGTCGAAAGGGTGACGATGACGCCTGCGGCTCGTGGATTGTCCGAGGCGCTGCGTCGGGTAGCCGCAAAGAGCAGGGAGGTGTTCCTATAGTTTTGTCAACTGAGCAATGCTGTTTTCGAGATTGAATCGCGACATGCTAACGCCAGGCCTTTCGGCCGATGGGCTCCAATCTGTTCGGAGCGCTTCGACTAGGCGGCGTAGGGCACCCTGTCTCGCATTACCGCGTAGATGACCTTCAGTCTCTTTCGCGCCAGCG